>CAIUQV010000080.1 GCA_903901375.1 uncultured Ignavibacteriota bacterium | reverse complement strand
TGCCTTTGTCATAAAAAGTAGCCCTTTTTATCTTTATACTACGGTTACATTACTTATGAGGCAACGAACGTATTTCTGCAATACCCTTGGTTACATTCTTTTTGACGCAATGCGCTGATTATTTATAATATTTTTACAATTGACATTAGTCAGTAATTATCATAATTTACAAAGTTAGTTGATAGTTTATTATATTTTTCCCCTTAAATAAATTTAAAAACTATGAAATGTTATTCAAACATATCTATTCACACAGTACCTGAAATCAGTACATCTTTGCATATTTACACAGAAGTATTCTGTACCAAACGCTTAAATTATTTATAAAAAAGCAGGGCTTACAATATGAAAAACCTCATAATTATATTTGTAATACTCTTTATCGTAGTATCAACCGGATTTTCTCAATCATTAAAATCAATATCGGGAAACGGGGAATCCTTAAATCTTAATTCAGACAAAGAATCATCAATCAACCTGAAGTTAAATTATTATTTCCACTTTGCAGATGTTAATGATGTCGAACATGGATATGGTTTTCTTGGTGAATTTCAATTAATGACTTCAAAAAAATTCGGTTGGTTATTTAATGCAAATATACTTTCTTTGATAAAGAAAGATCAAGATGGAATACTATATACGAAATTTGGAGGTTTAGTATTAACATTCGGTCCCAAAATCTATTTTAATAACTCTGATTTACAGGTTTATACATCGATTGGTTTTGGTGCTGGTATGGGTGGAGGGAGTGCCGCCCTTGCGCTTGCTCCGGCATTGGGAATGGAGTATAAAATAAGCAAAGGAATAAAACTTAACTTAGAAACCAAATCGAACATTTATATATCGTTTGCTCCTGTGCTTTCACAATTCATAAACGCAGGAATTATAATCCTTTTATAATTATTTAATCAAGTTATCATGAAAAAACTCATAATAACATTAGCAATATTCATTATCGTAGTATCAACTGGATTTTCTCAATCCTTAAAATCAATATCGGAAAACGGGGAATCCTTAAATCTGAAATTAAACAAAGAATCATCAATAAACCTGAAATTGAATTTCTATTTTCACATTCCTGAATCTTATATTACTGAATACGGATATGGTTTTCTCGGCGAATATCAATTGATGACTTCAAAGAAAATCGGTTGGTTATTTTCCGCAAATGTGCTTTCTCATTTAAGAAAAGATCACGACGGATTATATTATACTAAATTTGGAGGGCTTGTAATAACGGCTTGTCCAAAATTATATTTTAACAGTTCTGATTTGCAAGGTTATACTTCATTTGGAGGTGGTTTTAGATTTGGAGGACAATATTCTGCCCTCACCTTGACTGCCGCATTAGGAATGGAATATAAATTAAATAAAGCCATTAAATTAAATATTGAAACAAAAGGCAATTTCTATCTGCATTATTTAGCCAAAAGTCTCTCTATCTTTACTAATGCCGGCATTGGAATTATATTATAGAAATGAATCAGTATAACTCAAGTGTCAAGACAAGAAATGACTGGAATAAAAATTCATTATCCGTCCAGTCAAATCTCAAAAACACATTTACATCAACAAAGAAACCAGAACAATAATTATGAAAAAGCTAATAATAACATTAGCAATAATTTTCATCACTATATCATATGTGCATTCACAAAATATTAAAAGCAATGAATCATTTATTCATAATATCTCATTAGGTGCCGGACTTGGTGCTCAGATTTTAGCTCAGGATTTCTCTCCTTTAATGAGTAATTCTTCTTTTCTTGTAAATTTTGAAATTCAGTATAAAATCAATAAAGACTTCTCTGTCAATTTAAACACTGCCTTAAAAGATAATCCGGGATTTGAAATCTCCTATTCCACAATTGGAGCAAAATACACTTATTTAGATTACAAGAATACCTTACTACCTTATATTGGTCTGGTTTTCGGTGCATATTTCTACAGGGATTATAAAGTGATATATGATGACTGGACAGAATACGCAGGAAGAAAAGCATTATTCGGAGGTAGTTTCGGAACAGGTCTTGATTTAAAAATGTCTAAACTGGCTACACTCGATTTAAACGTGAAACTTCATTCTTTTGAATTGGGAAGAAGTAATTCAACATATATTGTGACTGTCCTATCCAATTTACGATTTAGTTTATAGAAAATCGAAGTTAAGAAGTTCAATCACATCACTGCACGCCTTTTTTTCATTGTTGCCTGCGGATATTTTTCGTTTTTGCAATTTTATTACACAATGGGAACTTTATATATTCCTGCAAATTATTATTTATAATATACTGTAATATTAGGTTTAATTATTTAAATATTATGCATAGTTTTGTTATAGGTTAGGAATAAATGTTACGTTTTTGACATTTCAAAGCACATTGTCGATCTCTCTCCAAAAATTAGAATTTATTTCTAATCCTGAATTTATTATCAATTTTAATCTATTATATTTATGAAACAATTTAAACTTATTTCCTCATTTCTCTCATTACTAATGGTTGTGTTATTATTAGGTTCATTAGCCTATGCTCAGCAATTTAGTTATTCGGGAAACTGGGGTTCAAATGGATTTACATTAACGTCACAGAAATCAACCGGTGTTAACGTTAATTTTTCTGTTACAAAACTTTATTTAGAAGATGTAAACGTTGACGGCGTAACACTGAAAGCCGCTAAAGTTGAAGGTATCTTCCTGCCTAACGATGCAGGTAAACCGGACCTTGCCGGAACTGGAAGATATATAGCAATACCGCAGGGTGCAACTGCAACTTACAGAATAGTTTCTGTAAGAACAGAAGTAATAAAAAATGTTGACATTGCACCTGCTCCAATCATCCCAAAAGACGATGACCCGAGACCTTTAAGATATCCCAGGGATATGAGTGTTTATGGTAAGAGCGGTCTTTATCCTGAATCACCTGTAAACCTTTCAGGTGTTCAGCAAATTCGCGGTGTAGATGTCGTTATGCTTGGTGTTACACCATTTCAATACAACCCTGCTGCAAAAGAATTAACAGTTTATAAAGATATACAGATTGAAGTTAACTTTATCGGCGGCAATGGTCACTTTGGAAATGACGCATTCAGAAGCAGATGGTGGGAACCGATTTTAAGCGATGCTATTGCTAATTATAATTCATTACCGCAAATTGATTTTTCACATCTGTACAAGAACATGATGGATGCTTACGGATATGAATATGTTATCATTATCCCAAACACAGCTGTACACGCACAATGGGCTGATACCTTAAAGAGATTCAGAACTGCACAAGGTATCAAGACAGGTGTATTCACATTAGCACAGATTGGCGGAAATACTGTTGAAGGAATTAAAGCCTGGGTAGCAAATGCATACAATACCTGGCCTGTGAAACCTGCGGCAATCTGTTTAATGGCTGACTACAGTACTGATGCTACCGGTAATACAGGTATAACATCTAAACTACAGCCGGATACAGGGTATCCTGATTTTGCTTCCGACAACTATTACGCAGACGTTAATAACGACGAAATGCCTGAAATAGTATTCTCAAGAATAGTCGGTAACAATGCAACAGAACTTCAGACTTTAATCTCAAAGAACTTAAACTATGAAAGAAACCCGCCAACCAGCGCAAGTTTTTACAATAAACCTATTACTGCTCTCGGATGGCAGACGGAACGCTGGTTCCAGATTTGTTCTGAAGTTCTCGGCGGTTTCTTCAAGAAGATGGGAAAGAACCCGACAAGAATTAACAAAGTTTATTCCGGAACACCGGGTACATCCTGGTCAACTGCTACAAATACTGCAACCGTTGTAAATTATTTCGGTACAGCAGGAACATTAAAGTATATCCCGATGACCCCGGACACTCTTGGCGGCTTTGACGGCGGTACAGCAGCAATGGTTAACTCTGCTATTAATCAGGGGTCGTTCCTCTTACAACACAGAGACCACGGAATGTACACAGGATGGGGAGAACCTGCATACACAACCTCAAACATAAGCGGTTTAACGAATACAGATTTAACTTTTGTATATTCTATTAACTGCCAGACCGGTGCTTACCATAACCCGTCAGGATGCCCTGCAAACGGTTCCTTTGCAGAAATATTTTACAACTATAAATACAACGGACAGAATTCAGGTGCACTCGGATTAGTTTGTCCTTCCGAAGTTTCTTACTCTTTCGTAAACGACACTTACTGCTGGGGTATGTATGATAATATGTGGCCAAACTTTATGCCGGATTACGGTACTACTCCCCCTTCGAGAGATGTGAAACCTGCATTCGGTATGGCAGCGGGAAAGTATTTCCTTCAGCAGTCTTCCTGGCCGTATAACACAGGTGATAAACTTGTTACATACAGACTTTTCCATATGCACGGTGATGCATTCCTTAACTTATTCTATGAAGTACCTCAGAATTTAACTGTTAACCATGCAAGTGTTGTACTTTCAGGTGTGAATACTTTCAGCGTTACTGCAAACGCAGGTTCTTTCATCGCAATCACACAGGATACAAGCATACTCGGAACAGGCACAGGTACAGGTTCCCCGCTTGCAATCACAATACCGGGAACACAGGTTCCGGGACAATTCCTTAAAGTCGTTATCACAAAACAAAACTATTACAGATACGAATCAAGCGTACAGGTAATCCCGCCGGCAGGTGCTTACGTCATTAAAGATTCTGTTGCAATCAACGACGCATCGCCTCTTGGAAATGGAAACGGTTTAATGGATTACGGTGAAACAAACAAACTTGCTTTAAGAGTAAAGAATGTTGGCTCTGTACCAGCTGCCGGAGTTACAGTCAAAGTTACTGAAAACGATCCATACATCACAATGACAGATTCTACAGAGGTTTATGGAAACATCGCCGCAAATACAACACTTAATATTGTTGACGCTTTCGCTTACACAGTTGCAAACAACATTCCTAACGGAAGACAAGTATCATTCACTGTTACTTCAACCAGTGGGTCAGATGTCTGGACCAGTTACTTCACTCTGGACGCAAGAGCACCAGTTCTTAAAAACGGCTCTTATTCAATTAACGATTCCGCCGGTAACAACAATGGCAGATGGGATGCAGGCGAAACTGTAATGCTGAAACTTACTGCTAAGAATACTGGTCTGTCTGCTGTTAACAATGTTATCGGTGTTCTTTCCGAAAACAATTCATACGTTACAATAAACACAAACAACATTTCATTCGGAAACATTAATTATTCTGATTCTGTAAGAAATCAATTCAGCGTAACATCAGCCGCAAACACTCCGATAGGAACAGAAGCAAGATTTGTAATTATTTACAACGGTAATCAGGGTATAACCGCAACCGACACCGTCAGAACAATAATCGGACAAAATACTGCAATAATCGGGACAGGTACATCTTCCTCAAACTATCCGTTTACAACTTACTGGATGGACGGAAGAACACAAATACTGTTCACTGCGGCAGAATTAACAGCCGCCGGTATTCCGACATATGCGGCAATCACAAAAATAGGATTTAATGTTCTTACTGCAGACCCTACACCAATGAATGGATTCAATGTGAAATTCCAGGCAACAACACAGACATCTTTAACCTCATTCGTAACCACAGGAACCTGGTTTACCGGATTCAGCGGAACATATGCAGTACCGGGTACGGGTCCTCAGAATATTACAATGACTAATAATTTCATCTGGAACGGTACAAGCAATGTGTTGATAGAAATCTGTTATGACAATTCATCTTACACACAATATTCACCTGTTGCTTCAACATCAGCAACAGGAATGACCTGGGGTTACTATACAGACAATTCCACAGGTTGTACAATGACAGGCGGATCTTCACAGGCAAACAGACCAAACACATACTTTACATTCACAACAAGTGTTGGTGCAAACCAAATCGGTTCAGAAATTCCAAAAGTATTTGAATTATCTCAAAACTACCCGAATCCGTTTAATCCTGTTACAAGAATAAACTACTCTGTTCCAAAACAATCTCTCGTTAATTTGAAAGTATTCGACATACTCGGAAGAGAAGTCGTAACACTCGTTAACGAACAACTGAAACCCGGATACTATTCTGTCGATTTCAACGGTGAAAACCTCGCAAGCGGTGTTTACTTCTACAGAATGGAAGCAGGTTCATTTGTAAACGTAAAAAGATTACTGCTTATCAAATAAGTATTGTCATTCCGGCGTCCCTGCAATCTTTAAGCAGGGATCAAGCCGGAATCCATATTATAAAGAGGTGCAGGTACAAACCTGTACCTCTTTTTTAATTAATACATCATTACTCCAAATCAACCAATTTGTGAAAATTCGTGTCCAAAATCTCATCTTTTATAATTAACTCGAGCATTTTGTGTTAATTAGTGTCCAAAATCTCTTCTTCTCCAAATAATTCAAGCAATAAATGTAAATTCATACTTAAACTCTCTTCTTTTCCCTGATTTTCACCCTGACTACTCAAAATCACCGGACTATATAAGCATTACACCGTTATTAGACCGTTATTGCACCGTTATTAGACCGTTATTAGACCGTTTACTTACTGACCCGAAAGAGAAAATATAAGAATATGATAACAGAAGTCAAAAAAACACCGTTCCTGAGCATAAAGCAAAATAAAATATATTTAGCGGAAGACCAAATTCAGACTATTCTGAGACCATTCAGAGACCAATCAGAGACCAAGGACAGACCAAGGACAGGCCAAGGACAGGCCAAGATAAAAAAAAACGATTTTAAAACAAATTCTGATGAAAAACTGCTGTCTTAATACGCAATATTATAGTAATGGCGGCCTTTAATCCCTTTTAAATACCGCATTTATTTAAAATTAAATTATTTATATTACACTATATTTATAAACCATTTAAAATTTCTTTGCTATGAAATTTCGTTTACAAACTTTGTTCCTGGCATTGATTCTGGCTGTTTCTCTCTCCGGTATTTCTACAGCCCAGATTAGTGTTGACGGAAAACCTCTAAGCAACGATTATCAACTAAAGTCTATCGTGGAAGCTTTCACGATGCCTTCGTTCGATGTTGATAAGATGCTCAGAGAAGACGCATTTGAATCTCAATTTAAAGATATTCCTCCAAGATTCGGTAAAGACTTTGACGTGAACTTTGGTTACGGCAATTCGGGGACGATTGACGTATTACCAAACGGAACTAAAGTATGGAGGGTAAGAATTATCTCGAAAGGTGCTATTTCAATTAATTTAATTTTCGATAAATTTAATTTACCAAAAGGCTCCACTTTCTTTGTATACAGTGCAGACAAGAAACAGATTTATGGTGCATACACAGAAGCAAATAATCAGCCGACTAACGTATTTTCCACTACACCATGCAAAGGTGAAGAGATTGTACTCGAATACAATGCACCTCTTGGTTTAAGAGACCCGGAAATAAACGTTTCGAAAGTTGTACACGCATATAAAGACATTTTCAATTTCCTGAAACTGAAAGACTATGCGGGTTCAGGACCTTGCGAAAGAAATGTTATCTGTTCTGAAGGCGATCCATACAGAACAGATATTATGCGTTCTGTGGCAGTTATTATCGTAGGTGGTGTAAGAAATTGCACAGGTTCGCTTTTAAACAATACAAGAAACGACGGTACTCCGTTTTTTATGACAGCAAATCACTGCTGGGATGCTTCAGTCGCAACCTGGGTTTTCATGTTTAAGTATGACGCACCAACCTGTCCGAATCCGGGAGGCGATGGCCCGCTGACTTACACGATTTCAGGATGTACTTTCCTGGCTAGAAATGCCGCATCGGATTTTTGCCTTGTGAAACTTTCAAGCAAACCTCCTGCGAGTTACAACGTTTACTATACAGGATGGAACAGAAGCAATGTTCCGGCTCCAAGCGGAACATGTGTTCATCATCCCGATTGCGACGTTAAAAAGATTTCTTTTTACAACGTACCTAATACACCAACATCTTACAACAGTCCATCAGTACCGGGTGACAGTTCTCACTGGCATACAACCTGGGCATCGATTCCGAGTACAGGTTTAACACCTGTTACTGAACCGGGTTCATCGGGTTCGCCTTTATACGATCAGAACAAAAGATTCATCGGTCAGTTACACGGAGGACCATCTTCCTGTATAGCATCTGATAAATCAGACTACTACGGAAAATTTGACCGTTCATGGACTGGTGCAGGTACACCATCCACAAGATGTATGGACTGGCTCGATTCAGCTAATACCGGTGTTTATTTCATTAGTGGTTATGACCCGAATTCAGGTCCGCTGAATACTTACAATTTACAATCACCTGCAGCAGGTGTTACAGTTCAGACTGTACCGGGTTCAACTACGGTTTACACTTTTAACTGGGATACTGCAACAGCTTCTGCTACATACAAATGGATTTTCGGAAATGCATTACCAACAAGACAACTGACAATTCCTGTTACTACAAAACCATGGAACGTAACCATAGGTCAGCTTGATGCTTATTTAGCTGGTCTTGGCGTGCCTCAGGGCGGCTCTATCAGCGGTTCATGGGACGTTTGGGCATTCAGAAACAATCCGCCTAACAACGACTCACTTAAAGCTTTAAATGGTCCGAGAACTATCACTTTCCAGAGAGTTCAGCCGACTCTTTCAGCTTTCTCGCTCGTAAGTCCTGTTTCAAACTCAAGGATAGAAACACAATCAGGAAGTACTACTCCTGTGATTTCCAACTGGACAAAATCGGGTTCAGGAACAACTTATAAATGGTTCTATGCTTCACCAAACTTCAGCTCTGCAGCGAACATTAAATTCCGTATATCCGCGGATAACAGCGGATATGACAGTACACTGACACTGACAAACGGTGCAGTAGATTCATACCTGGCTTCACTGGGTGTTGCTATGGGTGATTCGACTGTTGGTCAGTGGAGGGTTTATGCTTACAGCGGTGCTGATTCTCTTGCTTCGTCACAGACGAATAACATTACATTCAAGAGACTTTCAATTACTACTGCCTGTGTGGGTACGGGTACTACATCTTCGAACTATCCGTTCACTACATTCTGGATGGACGGCAGGACACAGATGCTCTTTACTGCGGCTGAACTGACCGCAGCGGGAGGATTCGCAAATGCATTTATTTCTAAAATAGGATTTAACGTATTAACAGTAAGTTCGCAGGTGATGAACGGGTTTAACGTAAGGTTCCAGCATACGACACAAACATCGCTTACCGGGTTTGTTTCATCCGGATGGACGACTGCATACAGCGGAACTTACACTGTACCGGCAACCGGTGTACAGTACATAAATCTCACTTCGCCGTATTTCATCTGGAACGGAACAAGCAATCTTCTGGTTGAGATTTGCTACGACAATACTTCATACACATCATATTCAACTGTTGCTTCTACATCTGCATCGGGTATGACATGGGGATATTACACAGACAATTCAACAGGCTGCACGATGACAGGCGGAGCGGTTCAGGCAAACAGACCGAACGTATGCTTCACTTTGACACCTGCAACAGGTACAAACCATATTGGTAGTGCTGTACCGATTGCTTATGCATTATCACAGAACTATCCGAATCCTTTCAATCCGGTAACAAAGATTAACTTTGCAATACCGAGACAGGGATTCGTGACGCTGAAGATATTTGATATGCTCGGAAGAGAAGTGAAGACACTCGTTAGCGATATGAAACCTGCAGGTTTCTACAGTGTTGACTTCAACGCGAGTGATTTTGCCAGCGGTGTTTATTTCTACAGACTTGAATCCGAAGGATTTAAGGATGTAAAGAGAATGATGCTGATTAAATAATAATTGTCATTCCTGCGAAAGCAGGAATCCCGATAATAAAAGGTGCCGGAGTACCCGGCACCTTTTTTATTAATATAAAAGATTTGCACACTGATTCACACTGAAAGAACTGATTATCACTGATAGTATCTCAGGACTTTATGAAAATACAGACGGTTAGAAATTTAAAGTCTTAAATTCGAGTGAATTAGTGTTAATTCGTGTCTGAAATCTTAGTCTTACAACAGTAATAATCAGTCTCTAACATCATTTATCAGTGTACCTGCTTCAATCTTTTCTTTCGTTACTAATTTTGCCTTTATTCTTTAAACGATTATGAATAGTTTTATACTCAACCGAAATAATTAATTATAAAATATATTATGGCAAAGCTTACTTTAGAAAACCTGATAGAGAAAAATCTGATTAAAGGCAAAAGAGTACTCGTTAGAGTTGATTTTAACGTACCGCTTGATGAGAACAGAAAAATCACAGACCCGAAGAGAATCGTCGAGAGTATTCCTACAATAAATGCAATTACCCAAAACGGCGGAAAGTGTATACTGATGAGCCATCTCGGAAGACCGAAGGGAGAAAAGAATCCGAAGTATTCGCTGGATGTGGTAGCACAGTTTCTTACATCTTATCTGAACAAACCTGTTATATTTACGGATGACTGCATTGCAGAAGACAATAACGTTGTGATATCAGCAATGAATGAAGGTGATATACTGCTGCTTGAAAACTTAAGGTTCTACAAAGAAGAGGAAAAGAATAATCCTGACTTTGCTAAACAGCTTGCTTCATTCGGAGACGTTTACGTGAACGATGCTTTCGGAACCGCACACCGCGCACACGCTTCCACAGAGGGTGTTACACACTTTATATCAACCTGTGCGGCAGGTTATTTAATGGAAAAGGAACTGAAATACCTTGCAGGTGCAATTGAAAATCCGAAACGTCCGCTGTGTGCAATTCTCGGCGGCTCGAAGATATCAGGAAAGATAGATGTTCTGGATAACCTTCTGAAGATTGCAGATAAAATACTTATTGGCGGCGGTATGATGTTTACTTTCTACAAAGCTATGGGACTGGAAATAGGGAAATCAATTCTTGAAGAAGATAAGGTGGAACTCGCGAAGGAAGTGATTGAAAAAGCAAAATCGCTGAACAAAGAATTCCTTTTGCCGTCTGATATATTAATTGCAGATAAGTTTGATAACTCTGCAAACACAAGGGTTATAGGTTATGATAAGTTTGCCGATGATACGAAGGAATGGATGGGAATGGACATCGGTCCTGATACGATTGCAAAGTATAAAGATGCAATTATTAACTCAAAGACTGTTGTATGGAACGGACCGATGGGAGTGTTTGAGATGGATAATTTTGCAAAAGGTACGTTTGAAGTTGCAAATGCTCTTGCAGAAGCTACAAAGGACGGAGCTGTAACAATAATAGGAGGCGGTGATTCAGCTGCTGCTATTACAAAAGCAGGGCTTGAGAAAGAAGTATCGCACGTTTCAACAGGTGGCGGTGCATCGCTTGAATTCCTTGAAGGAAAGAAACTTCCCGGAGTTGAAGCACTTAACGAAGCTTAATACAATACACATACTGTATATGAAAAAAGGGGATTTATAAATCCCCTTTTGTTTAATTATGATTAGTAATTTCCTAACTTTGTCTGTCAACAAGAACAACAGAGAACTCCCCTTCTGCAGCAAGTTCACCGCCAACGTATCCCTTGTACGCTTTACCTTTAAGTTTACAGAAGCCCCTGCGGAAAGAGACAACTTCCATCTCAAATACAAGCTGGTCTCCGGGAACAACCTGCTTCTTGAACTTTACGTTATCCATAGATGTAAAGAATGCAAGTTTCTTATCGATGTCATCCATCGTGTGCATTAACAGTATTCCGCCACACTGTGCCATTGCCTCTACAATGAGTACACCCGGCATTATCGGCTTCACCGGGAAATGCCCGACAAAGAACGGTTCGTTGAATGTTACATTCTTAAGACCTATAATAACATTTCTTTCAATATCGATTTCAAGTATTCTGTCAACCAGAAGGAACGGATAACGGTGCGGAAGGATCTTCATAATCGCTTCAATATCAAGAACACCGTTTGAAGATTTCAGCATCTGAAACTTCTTAACGTTCTTTTTCTGAAGGTAAAGTTTACGAAGCATCTTTGTAAACTCAACGTTAGCCTTATGACCTGGCCTTGCAGCAAGTATTTGCCCTTTAATCGGTGCACCGATTAAAGCAAGGTCTCCAATGAGATCGAGAACCTTATGGCGTGCAGGTTCATTCTTAAACCTTAAATGAGTATCGTTAAGAATGCCCGTATTTCCGATAGTTATTTTAGGGTCAAGCTTTAATTTCTTTTTATAATCAGTAAACTCTGCATCAGTAAATTCCCTGTCAACGATGACGACGGCATTATCAATTGAGCCGCCTTTTATTAAATTGCTGTCTACAAGCATTTCAATTTCCTTAAGAAAACAGAATGTTCTTGCGGGTGCAAATTCCTTTTCGAATTCTTCCTGTAAGTTAAAAAGTCCTGAATGCTGAACGCCAAGTGCGGGGTTCTGAAAATCAATCATCAGAGAAATCCTGAAATCATTCTTTAGCGGTAAAGCAACAATATCAACGTGCCCGTCGTCGGAATGATAATGTACAGTATCTTCTATAACAAGATAATCCCTGTCGGCTTCCTGCTCTACAATTCCTGCTTTATGAAGCGTATGCACATAATCCTTTGCGCTGCCGTCCATAACCGGAGGTTCATTAGCATCGAGCTCAACAACTATATTATCAATTTCGCATCCCATGATTGCAGAAAGCACATGTTCAACTGTATGAACTTCCACACCATTCTTACCGATAGTAGTGCCGCGTGAAATATCTATAACGTGGTCTATATCAGCCGGTATCTCAGGTGAATTCTCAAGGTCAATTCTTTTGAATTTAACACCGTGATTTTCGGGTGCAGGTTTGAAAGTCATCTTTGATTTATTGCCGGTATGAAGACCTATACCCGACAAAGTTACAGCATGTTTTATTGTTCTCTGTTTAATTAACATTGTGATTTATTTATTGTTTTCTTCAATTTTCTTAATTCTGTCTTTCAGCTTAGGAATTTCTTTAAGATAAACATCATCTTTTAAAGCATCCCTCATTGGTTTTGCTCTGTATCCGGTATAAACACCCGGCTGGCTTATTGACTTTGCTACACCTACTGAAGCACCAATGATAACGTCGTCGCAGATAACCAGATGACCAACAATACCTGCCTGACCTCCTATCATACAGCGTTTGCCAATCTTTGTAGAGCCTGCAATGCCTGCCTGCGCAGCAATTACAGTGTCCTCACCTATTTCAACGTTATGAGCAATCTGTATCTGATTATCGAGTTTTACACCTTTGCAGATAAGCGTTTCACCAATAACTGCTCTGTCTATAGAACAATTACTGCCAATTTCAACGTTATCTTCAATCTTAACTATTCCGTTCTGTGGAATCTTTTTAAAAGTGCCATCATCATTCTTTGCGAAGCCGAAACCATCACTTCCAATTACAGTACCGGAATGAATGATAACATTATCTCCGATGATAGTTCCTCTGCAAATGGTAACGTTACTTTTTATAGTACATTTGCTTCCGATTATAACATTATCCTCTAAAACAGTATTGGAATAAATAATAGTGTTATTACCTATGCTGCATTTGTTACCAATCTTAACAAAGTCATCTATAAAGTTATCGCCGCCAAGAATAGTATCTTTACCAACTGAACTTAACTCGGAAATCTTTTTAATTACTTCAGGTTTATCTTGAAAATATTCCTGAAGTTTTACAAAACTAAGGTAAGGATTCTTAACTCTGATAACGACTATGTCGCTTCTTTCAGAAGGAATACTGAAATCTTCGGAAACTATTACAGCTCCTGCGTTTGTGATATTGAAGTATTTAGCATAAACAGGATTGGAAATAAACGTAATATCAGAGTTTGATGAGGATTCAATCTTACCAACACCCTTAATTTCAAGATTACTATCTCCGGTAACTGTACCATCGAGAATATTTGCTATATCTGCAACTCTCACTTATCTTTTCCTTCAACAACCTTTTGTACTTTCAGAGTTACGTCATATTTTTCATTAACATAAAGCAGCAGTAAATCGCTGTTCCTGTCAAAAATATAGTCGTAATCATCTTTCCTTGCAACAGTTTCGATTGCTTTGAATATTCTGTCCTGAACCGGTTTCATAAACTCTACCTGCTTCTGAAAATATTCACCGCCTTCACCGAATTTCTGTACCTTAAAACTTGATACGTTTGTTTCAAGGTCCTTAATGCTCTTTTCGTACTGCTGTTTCAACTGTTCCGAGAGTATAAGTCTTTTCTTCTCAAAATCATCTTTAGTTCTTTTAAGACTATCCTGCAAATCTGTCAACTGCTTTTGCCATTCCTGCACAAGATTATCGAGTTTCTGCTTTGCATCTTTTGCTTCCTGCATATTATCTATAATCTTTTTGGAATCTATGTATCCGACTTTTGTTTGCGAAAAAGCATTACCTGACGCAAAGAACAAAGCCAGTACAGCAAAGGTTAATACAACCCTGAAAGTTTTTGGTTTCAATGCCTGATTAATTAAAATTACTGATTATTTTAATTTGTCTAAAACTTTAAACGTAATATCGTATTCCTTATCACCGTAAATCAGAGTTCCGTCTGCCTTATCAAATACAAAATTAATTTTCATTTCTTTCGCAACACCTTCAATTGCCTTTGTTATCTTTTCTTTTATTGGTTTGAACAGTTCATTTTGTCTCTGAACTAATTCTTCCTGAATCTTCTGTTTGTATACACTCAATGCATCATCCTGTTCCTGTAAACCCTTTTGCAGAGTCTGCATTTCCTCGTTCAGTTTCTTAAGTTCACTTTCAGATTTAATCTGACCTGATTCAACCATCTTTTGAGCTTCTTCGTACCTTGCTTTAAAAGATTCTGCATCAGTCTTTAAAACTTTTTCTTTTGCCTGAATAGTATCGATATAGAGCTTTTTAAGACCTTCCAGTTCGGCAAGAACTTTCTGAGATTCAGGCAGCTGTTTAAGGATAACTTCACTATCAACAAACCCTACTTTAATTCCCTGTGCATTAGCAACGACTGCAAATGCGGACAGAACAAAAATAAATGCGAATAACTTAACATAAATAGTTTTCAAAAAAATATCTCCTTAGATTAATTTAATTATTATAAAATACTTTATTTAAAATTTAAAATCCTCTTCCAAACTGGAAATGGAAAAGAAGTTTCGGGTCCTGACCGTCAACAGACTTCCTGTCAAAGCCATACCCAAAGTCAAAACCAATTAGTCCGACTGCAGGGAGCATCAATCTGGTACCAAACCCGACAGAACGCTTTAACTCAAACGGGTCTACTTTAGCAAAATCAGACCAGACATTTCCTGCTTCTGCGAATGCAAGAATAAAAATCGGGAACGGGTCAAGCGACAATGGATATCTTAATTCGAGACCATATTTCAAAGCTACTTTACCTCCGATGAAACTTCCTGTTATATTTCTTGGACCAATACCTCTGTCTTCATATCCCCTGAGAGATATAGTATTGTAAGCTAAACCGTTTCCACCCATATAGAATAATTCTGTGGGTGGTAAATATCTGTCATCACCCAAGGGGTTAACATAATAGAAATTAAAGTTTGAATACAATACAAGTTTAGTATTTCTTATAACAGGTGTATAAGTTTCTGCTGAAAATATGTTCTTAAGAAACTCTGTATTACCCGGTAAGAAAGGACCTCCTGAAAGTTCTGTTGTATTAGAAAACTTAGTACCGACTAATGGAAAAACCGGATCGAAGACCGTAGACCTTGTGATAGTCTGCCTTAAACTGAATTGATTTCTTTTACCGGTCTGATAGTAACCGCCACCGTCTAAAACATTTGTCTCCTGATATTTTACAGCCCAGTCACCTCTGAAGAAGTCATCAGGAAATTTAAACCTTCTTCCGATATTAACAATTCCACCAGTTTCCTGAACGTCGTAAGTATACCTTGTTCTTGAATCGAAAATATTAAATCCGAGTAATGTAGGAGTATTCATAAACCAGGGTTCCTGAAGACCTACTGAAAATGTTCTGTAAGTACCAGCTTCTCCAAACTGCCATGAGAAATTCAAGGACTGACCGCCACCGCCGGAAAATGGTTCTGATACATCAAAGTTATTGAATGTTAATCCCAAAGCACCGGTAAGACCGAAAGAACCGCTGTAACCAACAGATGCATTAAACTGATCTGAAGAACGTTCGGAGACAATAAACTTAATATTAACAGTTGAATCGTTTGCAAGGCCGATATCCTGATTTAACTTCTCGGGATTAAAATAGTTCAGAGCATTCAACTGCTGCATACTTCTTTTTACATTTCCGCGATTGAAATACTCACCGGGAATAGTATAAAGTTCACGTCTGATTACCTTATCTTTAGTTTTATCATTTCCTTCGAAACTTATAAGACCAAGCCTGTACTGGTTATTTTCATTAAACTTTATATGTATGTCAACTTTATCTATATCAACGGTCTTATCCGTAACTTCTGGCTGGAATGCAAGATAACCGTTATCGAGATAAAGCGAGCTTATGTCGGATTCAGTTTCATTTCCGTAAAGATTCTGCTGAAACTTTTTCATATTATAGACATCACCTTTACGCATATCCAAACGGGTACGAATAACAGTATCAGTATATATTTTATTGCCCTCGAAAGTAATGTTGTTTATCCGGAACTGTCTTCCTTCTCTTACTTTTATATTAAGATAAACATCTTCCTTATCAGGCGACAGTTTGATTTGAGTGTCAACTATTTCAGCGTCCT
>CAIUQV010000079.1 GCA_903901375.1 uncultured Ignavibacteriota bacterium | reverse complement strand
GTGTTTGCATTAAAAAACTTTGCACACAATAAATTCTGATAGACGCTTGCACCCGGGTATAAAGTACTTGGATAGCCGCCGGTAGAAGTGAACCAGTTAGTACCTGCGTTGGTAGTTTTCAGAAACTGACCGTAGTCGCCGCCTGCGACCCAGGTGTTTGCGTCGATTGCCTGAATCCATCTGAGGTATTCACCCTGTGGTTTCGGGTGTATCCATTTCCATTCCGGAGTTGTCTGAGCGAAGATTGCCGAGACTGAAATCAGGATTAATCCCAAGAGAATAAGTTTTTTCATTTTGTTTCCTTTAAGTTTATAAGTTTATTGTTTAGTGAATTAATATTTAAATACAGATTAACTTATTATAATAATTAATTTAATATCTTTTTATAGATTCCAGATAAAAAGTATTTGCGATGAAATCTTTTCTTGCAACGAACTGAATGTTTTTAAAAACTGCATCGTTTCCCGGTTCATTAATATCAGACTGAGCAAAGCCAATGAATCTGTACCTGGCATTTTTATAAACAGATTTAAACAGACACGCATTTTGCGCGGATGGGTTGTCGTTACTGTAAATTGACTGCCAGTAAGCAATAACATCTTTTTCATCAGCAGTGCCTGTTTCGAAAATAACAGATTTAAAAACTTTGTTTTTATTCGAACTAATTGAAAAGTCAGTGCCCGAAATAAGCCTATAAAGATATTGCGTTGCAGAATTCGAGTCGCTGCCGTTCAGAATGTTATGGTAACCGAAGACGGGATATTTTTTATTATATTTTACGAAAGATTCTTTTGACTTCCATTTAGAAAAGCTGATGTAACCGAACTTTGAGATTTCGGAAAAAGAACGAAGCAATACAGTACCTGAAACATCTTTAATATCTTTACAGAATTTATTGGCAATTTTCCAAGTATTTACAAAAGCAGAATATGAAGAATAAATTTCAAACGGTTTAACGAAAAAGTAACTACCGTCAGACTTTGATGTAATAATGTTATTGTCTTTTTTAATATTCATACGTCAAAAATATGACAGATGAAATGAATTTGCAAAGAAAGTAAATGCGATTTGTCCCCAAATTAAATGCAGAATTATATTGCTTTTTGCTTAATATTTGAACAATTTTTGAATAAACATTACCCCAAAAGGAAATACAAATAATTTTGAGAAATTTTAAAATATTCAGGATAATATCAGCATTCAGTAAGGAAGAACTGAAAGAATTCGAGTACTTTATAAAATCGCCGTATCTGACGAGTTCGCGGGATTACAGTCTGATGCTGAAAACTATTTACTCACTGGCAGGCAGTGCGGAGGCAATTCAGGCATTAAAGAATGAAGAGTTTTTCGGGCAGATATTTCCCGGAAAGAAATACAGCAATAAAACACTTCGGAACAGACTGAACGAGCTGACGGGGATAGCGAAGAAATTCATAATACAGAAGGCACTCGAAAAGGATAAAGAGCAGAGCGACTTTATGCTGCTGAAAGGGCTTAAGGAGAGAAAGCTTCCGGATTTATTCAAGAATGAGTTTGAAAAGATTGAAGAGAAGATTGATAAAGGGATTGTGAAGTCGTATTTAGGTGGTGAGATAAAAATGTTAGCGACATATGTGTACCTGGAGAATCAGGAATACAGCAAAACGTTTGAGAATTACTGGAAATCTTCGGATTATAAACTTGCGTATTTTCTGGAGAACTATTTTATAATGATGATTGAATTTGAAAGCGAGAAGCAGTACGGAATAAACACTGAGAAGAACATTGCGTACGATTTAATAGGAAACCTGAAGGCGGATAACTTTATAAAGACACTGGAAGAGAGAAATGACGACAATTATCTGATAATTTTTCTGTACTATTATTTATACAGGAGTTTTCATGACCTGAATGATGAGGTATCATACAAAAAGTACTCGGATTTGTTTTTCAGCAATCTGAATAAACTGACGTATGAACAGAAGGACGGATTTTTCGGGTATATGATATCGCGGTACTTTATGCTGTCGAATACAGGTAAGAACGAAATACTTAAAGAAGTGTTTAAATTATACGATATGAAACTGAAGCTGGGACTTTATTCCGAGCTGAAAGCGATAAGGTATCCGGCGACTGCCTTCAGGGATTACATTGTTGTGGGACTGAAGCTGAAGAAATATAAGTGGGTTGAAAATTTTATAAAGAAGTATTCGCAGGAACTACCGAATGAGATAAGGGATGCGGAGATAAATATGGCATACACAAGACTGCATATGTTCAGGGAAGAATACGACATTGCACTGCAGTATCTGAACGAGATGAAGACGACAAACTATTTATATCTGCTAGATGCATCGAGAATAAAGCTAAGAATATTTTATGAGAAGTCGAATTATGAAGAGGCATTTATGGAGCTGGACAGGATAAAGCATTATATTAAGAATAACTTCAAGAAAATTCCGTTATCGGTTAGGAAATATTCAAAAGAATTTCTGGATATTTATATAAGTCTGACTAAGGCGAGATTGAGTCCTGATAAGAAGGAGATAGATTTTCTGCATAAGACTATTCAGGATTCGCCGACGCTTGTGACGAAGGAATGGTTACTGGAGAAGATAAAGGAAATGAAGATTGAAACAGAGCAGAGATTAAGGAGCTAGTAAGAGAAAAAGAATTTTCACCAAAGAGAACACAGAGAGCACAGAGAGTTTTCTAGGCAAAGAGATTTTAAAAGGAGTTAGGAGTTAGAAGTTAGGAGCTAGAAGCTAGGAGCTAGTTAAAGAGAAAGAAGCCAGGAGTTAGTTAGAGAAAAAGAATTATCACCACGAGAGGGCACAGAGAACTAAAGAAAGTGATGAGGTGACAGGTAATGAGTGATGAGTAGTAAAGGAAAGGATTTTTTATATGTATTTAATTTGATTATGGTTATTTTTATGGAGATTTTGAATTTTGAAAGGTTGGGTTTATGAAGAAAAATATTGGTGTGGTTAAGAGACCGAGAATCAGAAGGATGCTGAAACCGGCGTTTGGGTTTTTCAGGATGGAACAGTCGAGCGGGATTCTGCTGATTGC
>CAIUQV010000078.1 GCA_903901375.1 uncultured Ignavibacteriota bacterium | reverse complement strand
TCTGATATGATGAACTTCTGAATCATTCCAAAGGCAATTAACTTCATACCATCGGTGACATTTTTATAATCAAACACAATATCACCTTTTAACTGATTTAATAATTTATCTGGTCTTTCAATTGGTCCTGCGACGAATTTGGGAAAGTAAGCTAAATAATTAAAGTAGTTAATAAAATCGCTCTCTGGTATTATGTTTTTTCTGCCAACCTCTATAATGTAACTTATAGATTGAAATAAATAGAAAGATATGCCGATAGGAAATACCACCTTTATCATCAGGTTTGAATATTTAAAAGACAATAAACTGAATTTTAAGAATGGTAAGTACTCTAAGGTATTAAAGTATTTAAAGCCGATAAAAGAAATAATTGAAATGAACACTCCGGAAAATATTACAAAGGAATTATTTTTCTGATTGATGACACGGGCAAGAAAATAAAAGACAACTGAAACAAGCAAAACAAGAATCAGAGACAAAGTGTTGAATGACAGAATAAAAACAGAAGAAGCAGCAAATATAAGGTATTTTCTGTATTTATTGCTTATAACATAGTTAAGCAGAAAAACAGGAATGAAAAACAGTAAAAAGTATATTGAATAAAATTCCATTCACACAATTTATGAAAATTCTTAGAAAGATTATACAAAGTAAGTTATCAGTAATGATTTTTAGCCTATAATGAGTGATAATTTATCTGAAAAGCGGCAATTCCCGGCAGAAATGATATGTTTTATAATTACAAATCTTTTTGTCCTTTATGCTTTTAAAGCAGTTTAGTAATTTGCATTTTCTTATAGATTAAGGGATTGTTTTTACCCAAATTTGTGTTATAAATGATGTCTTGGGGATAAGCAATATTTGCACATCAAAATAGGGAACCCCTCCTATAAGAAGGATAAAAATGTATAAAGAAGAAAATTTAAATTATAATATGAATCAACTAAAGTCAGAGATTTCTAAAAACGGAAACTTAACACAGGAATACAAGAATGAGGTTATAACCGACTATAAAATTGCATTTGAAAGCAGACAAGTAAGTCTTCTGGGAAGAAAAGAGACCTTAATGGGAAGAGCCCAGTTTGGTATTTTTGGCGACGGAAAAGAAGTTGCACAGATTGCTTTAGCAAAGACTTTTAAAGATGGAGATTTCCGCTCGGGATATTACAGAGACCAGACTTTTGCTTTTTATACGGGTATGTCTGATAAAAGACATTTCTTTTATCAATTGTACGGTGAAACAGATGTAACAAAAGAACATGCCTGCGGTGGAAGGTCGATGAATAATCATTTTGCGACAAGGTTACTGGATGAGAAAGGAAAGTGGAAAAATCAGTTACAGATGAAGAATACTTCGTCTGATATAGCACCTACAGCAGCCCAGATGCACAGATTACTCGGACTTGCTTATGCATCAAAACTATACAGGCATAATCCTGAATTAGCGTACCTGAAAGAATTTTCTGTAAATGGAAATGAAGTAGCATTTGGAACTATAGGCAATGCAAGTACTTCAGAAGGTGTTTTTTATGAAGCAATAAATGCTGCCGGTGTATTAATGGTACCGATGGCAATGTCAATATGGGATGACGGATTTGGAATTTCAGTTCCAAACATTTATCAGATGACGAAGGAAAACATATCTGAAATACTCAGCGGATTTTCTTATGACGAGAAAAAAGAACAAGGATTCAAGATATACACAGTTAAAGGATGGGATTATGAAAATTTAGTTAAGACATACAGAGAAGGAATTGCACATGTGAGGGAAAATCACATACCAGCAATATTTCACATAACAGAAGTGACACAACCGCAGGGGCATTCAACAAGCGGTTCGCACGAAAGGTATAAAACAAAGGAAAGACTGCAATGGGAAAAAGACTTTGATTGTCTTGTACAGATGAGAAAATGGATGATTGAAAAAGGAATAATAACTGAAAATGAACTTGATAAAATTGAAGAATCGATAAAAGCCGATGCGAAAAAGACACAGCAGGAAGTCTGGGCTGATTATTGTGCACCGATTAAGAAAGAAAGAAATGAAGTTGTAAAGTTAATCTCGGCTGTTGCTGAAAAAAGCAAAGCAAAAGATACTATAGAAAGTATAAATTTAGCATTGACGCGTTCTACTGAAATGGAGCGTAAAGTAGCTGCAGCTGCGGCATTTGACGTTTTAGCAGCAACGAAGAGTGAATTAACACCTCAGCGAGAGAAACTTAATAAATGGTATAATGAATATTTAAAAGAAAATGAAACAAGGTTCAATTCGTTTCTGCACAGTCAGTCTGATGAAAGCCCATTGCTTGTGAAGGAAGTGAAACCTGTTTACTCGGATAAATCACCTATGGTAGCAGGCAGAGAAGTTCTGCTTGCATTTTTCGATGAAGTATTTAAACGAGACCCGAGAGTATTCGCAATCGGAGAAGATGTGGGACAGCTTGGAGACGTGAATCAGGGAATGGCAGGATTGCAGGCAAAGTATGGTGATATAAGGGTAACGGATACCGGCATACGCGAACAGACTATTGTCGGACAGGGAATAGGTGCTGCACTCAGAGGTTTAAGACCAATTGTTGAAGTTCAGTATCTTGATTATTTATTCTATGCTATACAGATATTAACTGATGACCTTGCAAACTTACATTACAGAACTGCCGGCGGACAAAAAGCACCGTTAATAATCAGAACAAGAGGGCACAGGCTTGTAGGTATATTCCACTCTGGTTCACCGATGGGTACAATCGTAAGTTGCCTACGTGGCATTCATATATGTGTACCGAGAAACATGACACAAGCGGCAGGATTCTATAACACACTTCTAAAATCAGATGATCCGGGAATGGTAGTGGAGAGGCTGAATGCATACAGGTTTAAAGAAAAGTTACCTGATAATATTGCAGATATTTGTCTGCCACTTGGAATGCCGGAAGTACTTGAAGAAGGAAATGATGTTACGGTAGTTACATACGGTGCAACAGTTGATATTGTAAAAGGAGCAGCCGCAAAATTGAAAGGGCTGGGAATCAGCGTAGAAGTAGTTGACGTACAAACATTATTACCTTTTGACAGGTTTGGAATTATTCTAAATTCTATTAAAAAAACTAATCGTGTATTATTCGTTGACGAAGACGTACCAGGTGGTGCAACAGCATTCATGATGCAGCAAATTGTAGATGAACAGGGGGGATATCAGTATCTTGATTCAAAGCCTCAATGTTTAAGTGCAAAAGCACACAGACCACCGTACGGTGTTGATGGAGATTATTTTACCAAGCCAAGCGTTGAAGATGTGGTTAAATCAGTTTACGAAATAATGAATGAGGCAAACCCAAAAGCGTTTCCTAAGTTTTATTAATGTATAAATTTCAGGGGCGTTCTAAATAAACGTCCCTGAATAAATTTACTTAAAATATAAAACTAAAAGCACTTGTAATAACTATCCAAAATACCCAGACTCCATAAACGATACCATAAGATTTTCCCGAGGATATTTTAGCAGCTTTTGAAAGTCCAACTGCAACAGCAAAATAATACCAGATTGAAATTAAGTCAACTTTAGTAAAAAACTCTGCCAACTTAGGACCAACCATTCCCTCGTTTAATATTAATGCCGGGGAAAGAGTAGAGACAGTTCCCATAAGAATTGAAAGTACAAGACTGATAATAGAACCTATGATTGTTATTATCATTGAAAGCCCGACAACATTGAGCAGATTGCCAAAGTCGACTTCTGCTTTAAAGACCTTCAGAAATAGTAAATAAACAAGACTAAGAACAAATAGCATTAAAAACGGGACTACAACAACACCTCCATATCCCATTATCTGAAAGAATGTACTTTTGGGATCCATAAATTTTTCTGCCTGCTCAATTGCCTGTTTTGACTGTTCAGGCGACATCTTACCGCTTTTAACCTGTTCATCCATTCTTTTTTCAAGCTGTGCTTTTTGCTTATCCATAATACCTGACATAAGCTGTGCATCCCTGAAAAATACAAATGTAACAACAACACCGATAACGATAGAAAGTAAAACCGGTATTAACCAGTAATTCTTTCTTTTAGTCTTCACCATAGTTTCGAAAGTCTCTCCAGGGCTCGTAATAACACCTGTTATTGCATCACTTATTGAAAGCTGTTCCAGTGGTTCCTCAACAAAATTGTTTTGTTCAGAGGCGTCTTGATTGTTTTCCATGATATTTTTGTTATTTATATAGTTTATTATTGATTACGTATTCTTCAACTTCAGGTTTCAGCAGGTATTTTACCGATTTATTCTCTCTAATTCTATGCCTAATATCAGTAGACGATATTTCAAGCATTGGAACAGATAAATAACGTGCTTTCCTCGAGAACTCATCATCAACATCCTGTACTAAATATCCCGGACGATTCATAACGATAACTTCAGATATCAGGAATAACTTATTTGGGTTCTTCCATTTAGGAAATTCGATAAGATTATCAATACCTACTATAAGATATATTTTAATAAAATCATCTTTATACTGGTCGTATAAATCGATGAGAGTGTCAATGGTATAATTAGTAATGCCCTGTTTAGCTTTTTGTATTTCTATGTCAGAAACTTCAAAATGAGGATCACTTTCAAATGCAAGACGCGCCATATTCAATCGATGTTCAGCCTCTAACAATGTGATTTCATCTTTTAAAGCATGCTTACCCGAAGGAATAAAAATTACTTTATCGAGTGATAACTGTTCTCTTACGTTTTCTGCAAGTATTGAATGTCCGATATGAGGAGGGTTGAAACTCCCGCCATAAATTCCGTATCTTTTCATTTTGAATTATTAATTAACTTTAAGTATAACTGTTCAGTTTTTTCAGCCATTTGCTTTTCATCAAACTTCCGGGATAACATTAACGCATTCTCCGAAAGCAATTGTCTCTTTTCTTTATTTAAATATAAGAATTTAATCTTTTCTTCTAATTCAGTTTCATTGTTCAAATCAAACAATAATCCATCGACACCATCATTTAATATTTCCTGATTAGAAGGTATTTTTCCTGCAATAATGCTTTTACCAGACGCAAGAGCTTCAAGTAAAGTGAGTGATAAACCTTCCCAAAGAGAAGGAAACACAAATATATCAATCAAAGGATAAATATTGAACAAATCACTTCTTGACCCGGCAAATATAACTTTATCAAGAACATTAAGCTTTATAGCAAGATTTCTGACTGAGTCCAGTAAATATCCATCGCCTACGAGCAATAGTTTAACTTCGGGTATTTGTTTTAACAAAGCAGGAAAAATTCTAACCAATAGCTTTTGATTTTTTTGTTCATCGAACCTTGAAATATTTCCTATTACAAAATCTTTTGCGGTGATATTGAATTCATTTGCAATTGAATCATCCATGTTACCCGGAGCAAATTTATTTAAACTAATTCCGTTGTAGATAACTTCTGTTTTTGAAGGATTGATAATTTTTAATTCACTTGCAGTATTATAATCACTTTGTGTTTCGCAAATATAGGCATCTGCATAATCTGCAAGATATTGCTCAATGTACAAAGACAATTTACGTCTTATAATATTTTTTGAGTGTATATAATGAATTCCGTGTAAAGTATGCAAAACCTTAACATTATTGTTATATCTCCTTTTATAAAACCTTGCATACATTCCGGCAACACCTCCGTGAGCATGAATTAAATCAATTTCTTCAGATTGAATAATATTGTTTAATTCTTTAAGATATTTACTTCTGTATATTTTAGGAAGAACCAGATCCCTGAAAGAATAACCACTTTCAATTACCAGATTTTTAAAATCTCCATTGGGGGATGCACAAACGATTGGTTTAAATTTATGAACATCCAAATTCCTGCAAAGGGAAAGTGTTTGTAACTGCCCGCCACCAATAAAGCCTCCATCTATTAATTCAAGTACATTAATCATTAGATAACCCTGTAACCAATTTAAATATTTTAAGATTAACTTCGCTTTTGTGAAGAATCAGATTAACCGATGACTTAATAATCAAATATATTCTAAGCAATATTCTGTTTACAATATTCTTATGCTTTTTATAATACATTAACTGAGACTTCTTCGAATAATAATAAGTTTCACCTAAAAACGACTTATTAACATTTTCACCCTTGTAGTGAACTAATCCGTCAAATGGGAAATAGTATATTTTATGATGATTGTCTTTTAATCTTTTACATATATCTGCATCTTCGTAGAACAGGAAATAATCTTCATCAAAGCCACTTATACTTTCATAAGCATCTTTGTTAATTATAATTGCAGCACCGCTTACCCAGTCAACTTCTTTAAGCTGATCTTTATTGACATATTTATTGATTACCTTTTGATTATTAGTCTTAAAAGATTTCTCAAGACGTTTGTTCTTGAATTCATTCAGAAAATTACTTTCATACCAGTAAGAAAGCTGATATCTGCCATCGGGAAACCTTAGACCTATTCCCGCTGCACCGAATTCCTTGTCTTTAAATAAATTGAGAAAAGGAATGGACATATCTTTTAACATAACAGTGTCAGCATTCAAAAAGAATAAATACTTTCCCTTTGCTTTTTTTGATGCAAGATTATTTGCCTGAGAAAAGCCGAGGTTTGAGTTATTAATGACAATAATATTTTCATATTCTATTAAATCAACTTCGGGAGAGTTATTAACAACGATTATTTCATATTCGCTCATAAAAGTATCCCGGATGGATTTAATACATGCAGTAAGTAATTCTTTCTGCTTATAATTTATTATTATAATCGAGAATAACATCTATGTAAGTTCAATAACTTTTAAATTGACTATTTTTAAATAAGTTAATGTGATTGAATTTAACATCTTTTCGATAATGTTATCTCCATTTGCTGTTTTACCGCTAAGATATTTAAGTATCTCATCTTCATTAACTTTTTTATGCATGCTAACTTCATTGCGTTTATTTTCAATCCAGTCTGAATTTCTAACTATCCACAAATATGCTTTCAGAATACCTTTCAACGAATACTTCCGCAGAAATAAAGAGTAAAATAATTTTATAACAAGATTATAAATAAGCAAAGGATAATATTTTCTTCTGAATGTGTCTGAGAAAAATATAAGGAAATTAAGCAGACGGTTTCTTTCCTGATGAAATGTGATAAATTCGTTCTTATACTTTTTCATAGTAGAAGAACCTTTGTGTTGAACAACAGATTTTGCGTTGTGATAAATCTTATATCCTGCAAACTTTACCATGAAAGAAAGGTAAGTATCTTCGGCATAGGCGAAGTATTCATCAGGGAATAAGCTACCTAATTTATCAATTAATTCTTTTCTTATTATTAAAGAACAACCGTTAACCTGAAATATTTCACCCATACCATCTTTGTTTATTTCAAACACTTCCATAATATTATGACCAAAAAGATTAACCGTACCGTTTTTTAAATAATATTTGCCTGGAATTCCTTCAGTCAAAACTAAAGACTGCACCATACCGATGTCATTACCGTAGTTTATTCCATTTACGAGTTCAGCCAGCCAGTCCTTTTCTACCACAGTGTCATTATTAAGAAGAACAACATAATCACCCTGAGCATACTTTAAAGCTTCGTTATTTCCTCCTGCAAAACCAAGATTCGTTTCAGAACAAATGATTTTCAGTTCGGGATTTACATAATTATCTTTTACAAACTTCACACTATCGTCCGAGGATGCATTATCGAACAAAATTATTTCAAAATCCTTATAATTCTGTTCAAATAAAGAGTTCAAACAATCTACGAGGAATTCTCTTCCGTTATAATTTAATATGATAATTGAAACCAATTAATCTTATAGTTAATATACTTATATAAATAAATCTTCAAACTCCTTTGAAGAAAGCCGTACTTCTTTTGCCAGAGCTTTTCTCTTTTTAATATTTCCAGGGATACGGATTAATCCTTTCAGATATCCTTCCGTAGCCTTTAGGAATACTTTAAAATCATTATCGAGTACAAAAAGCAGATACCTTTTAATACGTGCAGCTACAAACATAGGCTGAAGTCTCAAATATGTTTTGAGTGGATAATTCTTAAACCTCAGCGATACAAGATTCTGCTCGCAAAGCATTGTCTGGTATCCAGAATTATACTTTGTGGTTGCGCCTCTTTTATGATAACAAACTGCCTCGGGAATATAATAACATCTGAATCCGTACATTTGTGCTCTGAGGCTAAAATCTACGTCTTCATAATAAGCGAAGAAATCTTCATCAAAGTATCCTACTTTTTCGAAGACCTCTCTTTTATAGGTAGCAGCTCCCGCACAAGCTCCAAAAACATATTCGCATTTATCATATTGTCCATTATCTACCTCTGCATGTCCACGAGCAAAAGGAGAGCCTTGCAATTTAATAAAATCGCCAACATCATCAATTTTGTTTCTATCGTAGAAATTAAGCATCTTACAGGCAACACTTCCTATTGTATCATTTATAAACCCACTTAGGACTTTTTCAAAAAAGTCTGACTTGCATTCTATATCATTATTCAGTAATAAAATATGTGTAACTGTTTTATCTTTTAATGATAACTTAATTCCTTCATTTACTGCTTTTGCAAATCCATAGTTCCTATCAAGCCTGATAAGTTCAACATCAGGATAAT
>CAIUQV010000077.1 GCA_903901375.1 uncultured Ignavibacteriota bacterium | reverse complement strand
GCAGAGCTTGGGAAGGAGGGGGTAGAAAAAGGATGATTTTAATAAAATAGGCGTCAGGTATAAGGGATAAGAGAAGAGATAACAAAGATTAAAAGATGAAGAAAGTAATTTTAATAATAATATTGTTTGCCGGACTGGAAGCGAATGCACAGTGGATGCAGTATTTGCTGCCGTACTACGGATATGCGTATACGTTAGGGTTTTACGATGTTAACAGAGGATTGTCTTTTGGTCATACGATGTTTCCATTCAACCAGAATTTGTATTATACTACGAACTCGGGTACAAACTGGATGGCGGCGAATTATCCTTCAGGGCTGAGAGCTTTTGCAGATGTACAGTACATTAATTCATCTTTGGTATATGCCGGGGGTTCTGAAAATCTTTTTGTAAAGAGCAGTGAATATACAGGAAATGACTTCAGAGGTTTTCCGAAATTTATGAGAGAAAGACTCCTGCGGGAAGGCAAGAGAGAATTTATACCTGAATACAAAGCAGCATTTATAAAATCTATTGACGGGGGAATTAACTGGCAGAAGGCTTCTGTATTTGACACACTGACGGGGTTTATAACAGATATACATTTTGCGGATGCGTTTACGGGATATGCGCTGATAGATTCCACGATGTATGGCAGGACAAGGTTTTACAAGACGACGAATGCAGGTGCAAACTGGAATATGGTTTGCAGAATAGATACGGCTGAAGTTGATAAGATGGTATTCATTGATGCGAATACGGTAATAGCAAAAGGATTCAGCTATGGAGGAAGGATTTACAGAAGTACGAATGCGGGAGTGAACTGGACGATAAAAGAAATGCCGACACAGATAGACGGTCTGACATTTTTTAATCAGAATACGGGAATAGCTGTCGGTATTGAAGAGACAGGGGCTATGGCGAAAGTGTACAGAACGACAGATGCGGGAATAAACTGGAGTGTGGTTTATTCTATAGCAGGAAGGCAGTACTTGAACGTGAAAGCGCTTGCAAGTACAGGTACGGCGTTTGCGGTAGGGAATATGATTGATACGGTGATGTCTACTTACGGTAAGATTACAACTATGAAGACAACTGATTACGGACTGAGCTGGACAGTAAAAGAAATAAATCAGACGTACATAATACCCGGGCTTGCATTGATTGACGCGAACAATATATTTATGAGCGGAGGTGATTTGAACATGCAGGGAGTGATTTTTAAATCAACGAATGGCGGGAACGTGTACGTGAACAGTACGGGGAATGAATTACCGGTTTCTTCTTTGCTGGGACAGAATTATCCAAATCCATTTAACAGTAGTTGTAAATTCAGATTCCAATTAGCAAAAGAAGGGGATGTGAGAATTACGGTTTATGATGTGCGGGGAAGGGAATTACAGACGGTTGTGAATGAGAGGCTTGCGGCGGGAATATATGAGAGGATGATTGACGGGAGTATGAGGACGAGCGGGATTTATTATTATAGTATGGAAACGGACGGGGTAAGGGAAACGAAAAAGATGGTGATTTTAAAATAGGGAGAGAAGAGATTAGGAAAAGAGAATTTCGTATACAGGAAATTTACCACCAAAACACCAAACCACCAAAAGAGCAAGAGATTACCATAAGAGATTTTCAGATATAGGAAATTTACCACCAAAACACTAAAGCACCAAAAGAGCAAGAGATTGGAACACAGATTTTCACTGAAAGAAACTGATTTACACTGATTGTTTTTAGGCAAAGAGATTTACTAACAAAGCACTATAAGAGAAATTTAGATATAGGAAATTTACCACCAAAACACTAAAGCACCAAAAGGGAAAGAGATTTGTACACAGATTTTCACTGAAAGAAACTGATTTACACTGATTGTTTTTTGGCAAAGAGATAGAGATTTATTAAGGCATAAGAGATTTACCATCCTCCCAACAAAACGGCGGACCTTCGGCAAAAACATTAAAACACTAAAAAACTATCCCGCTAAATTCGCGAAAGTCACGAAAGAAGATTAGAGAAATTATAAGTAAGGTGTACTAGAGATATATTTTAAAGATTAAGAGGGGAAAGGGAATGAACTTGAAATTAGGGAATATTAATGGCATATTGTATACAGATATAAATAAAGATACATGTTACAGATTTGATTTGCCGCTTTAAATTTAATTCTAAAGTACTGCAGTTCCAAACAAAACAAGATATGTTTCCTGATTTACAGAGAAGCATAAATTTACAGTAAGCGTATTTATATCGAACAAGTAATCCGATATAAATCGGAGTAAATTTAATTAATTTCTTTGAAAGGAAACAAAATGGAAAAAGGAATCGTAAAATGGTTCAACTCATCAAAAGGCTTTGGATTTATAACAGTAGCCGGTAAACCCGATGTATTCGTACATTTCAACGCTATTATTGGCGAGGGATACAAATCACTTGATGAAGGTGATTCAGTAGAATTTGATATTGAAGACGGACCAAAAGGTCTTCAGGCAGCAAATGTTAAGAAAGTTTAATTCTAATATTAACTGATAAAAATATTTGTTTAAAGGGATGTCACACAGGCATCCCTTTTCTTTTTCACTTCATTTAATAAGTACATAAATCATCCTGAGGGGATGAATTACTAAAGCTAATATAAATCGCAGTAAGTTATTCGAAAAACTCAAAAGATTTGTGCATTTTAGACGAAATAGGTTTATTCTGCCTTCCATATAATTAATCATAAATGTATTTTTTTATCTTGCATTTATTAAATATTGTGCCGATATTATACACGGATTTAAAGTTATTTGTTATAGATTTGATTTACCTCTTTGAAGAAAAACTTCATATTTCTGCGGTTTACACTTTTCTGATGTATATAACAGATTTATAGGAAAAACAAATTTACATATAGCTTTTTATATCAAACAGAAATCCGGTATAAAATCGGAGTAAATTAAAAATTTTCTAGAAAGGAAGTACAATGGAAAAAGGTACCGTAAAATGGTTCAACTCTTCAAAGGGTTTTGGATTCATTACCGTAGAAGGTAAAAAAGATGTATTTGTTCATTTCAATGCAATCTTAGGGGAAGGTTACAAAACTTTAAACGAAGGCGATACAGTCCAGTTTGAGATTGAAGACGGCCCAAAAGGTCCACAGGCAATTAATGTAACGAAACTTTAATATTTATCTTTACATATAAAGGTAAGCACAATTTTAAAGAAGAGGGCTGCTGATTCCGGCAGTCCTTTTTTTATTGCAGAAATTCTGCAAAATACCGCGAAAGGGTTGCGGAATTGAATGTTATCTATGTGAAACTTTTGGTATATTTGAGCAGTTAGATATTTATATATATAACTGTATTAAACGAATGGATGCTAATTATCTAATAGAAATATCGAAAGAGTATTTTGCAAAGGCATATAAGCTTCAGATGGACGGGAAATATGAAGATGCGATTGAATTTTACAAAAAATCGCTGGACTATTATCCTACAGCTGAAGGGTATACTTTTATGGGCTGGGCTATGAGTGCTTTGGGAGATTACGAGAAGGCGATTGAAGAGTGCAAGAATGCTATTGAGATTGACCCGGATTACGGAAATCCCTACAACGATATTGGTGCATATCTGATAAGTCTTGAAAGGTATGAAGAAGCAGTTGCATGGCTGGAACTTGCACTGAAGGCACCGAAGTATCTAAACAGGGAATATGCACATTATAACCTTGGAGTTGTTTATGAAAAGTTAGGACTCTGGTACGAAGCACTTGCAGAATACAAGAAAGCGTTTACGATAACCCCTGGTTATGGTAACGCAAAGAAGAGCTATTTCAGATTACAATCACTATTAAATTAAATATACAAGATAATGAAAAAAACTGTACTTTTATTACTGTTAATGGCAACATTTTCAGGAACAATATTTTCTCAGACATTTACATTCCACAGAATATCTCCTGCAATAGTAAACGGAGATACATCATTATTCAACGTAACAGCAACAAAAGGTGTCTTTAAGAATACAGGTTCAACGAGTTTGAATTTTGTAGTAGCGCGTGTTGTGAATAATCTTCCCGCCGGAGACTGGACTTCAAGTATGTGCGTTGGAACAAACTGTTATTCAAGTATGGTTGATACTATTCCGCCGAGAGGTCAGGCACCGATGACTCTGGCTGCGGGACAACAGGATACACTGATAATTGATTTTAACGGAACGTCAATAGGCACCGGAACAGTAATAATCAGAGTCTGGGTCAATAACACACCTTCAAATTTTGTGGCAGATACATTCAAGGTTCATTTAGGACCTGTTGGTATAAGGAGAATATCGAGTGTTGTGGAAGGTTACAAGCTTGAGCAGAACTATCCTAATCCATTTAACCCGACAACGAAGATTAACTTTTCGATACCAAAGAATGAAAACGTAACTTTAAAAGTATACGACATACTTGGCAATGAAGCAGCTGTTTTATTAAATAACGAAAGAGTAATGCAGGGGACATATTCATACGATTTCAATGCATCGGATTATAATCTGCATTCGGGAGTATTCTATTATTTATTAAAGACAGAGAATTTCACTTCAACGAAGAAAATGATTTTAGTCAAATAGTTTTAGCAGGAAATTAAATCGTTCCTTTGTATGAAAAGCGAAGGAACGATTTTTATTATAAGAAATCACTTTAAAGAATGGAATACATAAAGAATAAAGATTTAACATTATTAGAGAAGACTTATATACCTCAGATAGCAAAAGGTATGGCTTTGACTTTCAAACAGATGTTCAAGCCAAAGTTTACCAGGCAGTATCCCGAAGAGAAATGGCCTACACCGCCAAGTTTCAGAGGAAGACCTGTGCTAGTTCAGGAGGAAAACGGAACTGAAAGATGTGTAGCCTGCGGTTTGTGTTCGAGAGTTTGTCCTGCACTTGCGATAGAAGTACAGGCTAATGAGACAGAGCTCGAGAAAGAAAGGTATCCGGAGAAATTCGAGATTAACATGGTCAGATGTATATTCTGCGGATTCTGCGAGGAAGTATGTCCTGAAGAGGCAATAGTTATGAGTAATGAATATGAGCTTGTATTTAAGTCGCAGGAAGAAGCGATATTCGGCAAAGATAAATTATTAACACCGAGAAAAAACCTCGAAGAGCGACTGAAGTTTCTGAAAGAGAACAGATAGCGTTGATAATTAATTGAAATCTATATTCTTTGACATATTATTAGTAGGAATATTAATATTCCTGAACGGATTATTCGTTGCAGTTGAATTTGCGATAATAAAGGTAAGAAAATCGGAACTTGAGACTGATACTGATGCAAGAAATTCAATCCGCAGGAAGAACTTAATAATTGTAAAGAATAATATTGACCGTTATGTATCTGCAGCTCAGCTGGGAATAACGTTTCTGAACATTATGCTTGGCTGGATAGGTGAGGGTTCATTCGGAAGATTATTTGTACCTTTATTCAGATTATTAGGGTTTGAGCATGAAATCTCTGACACTGCAGCTTCGATGCTTGGAGTACTGCTGATTACATTTATTACAGTAGCTTTCAGTGAGCAGGCACCAAAAATGATAGCGCTGCAGTATCCGCTTCAGACATCTTTATGGTTGTCGTTTCCCCTTAAGGTGTTTTACACAGTTTTTAAACCGATGATACTCTTTCTGAATTTTTCAGCAAACAGTTTTATCAGATTAATAGGACTTAAACCTGTTACTAAAGACGACATAACACATTCTGAAGAAGAGATAAGGTATCTGATTTCTGAGGGACAGAAAAGCGGAGTGATAGATTCTACAGAGCAGCAGCTGATAGAAAAGATATTCGATTTTAATGATAAGCTTGCGAGAGATATTATGGTTCCGAGGAATAACATTATTGCGCTTGACATAGATGACAACCGCGATAAGATTGTTCAGAAAGTGATTGATGAAGGATATTCAAGAATACCTGTTTATAAGGATTCGATAGACAATATAATCGGGATTATATATTCGAAAGATTTAATCAGTGCAACAGAGCACAGAGAACTGATTGTACTGACTGATATATTACGACCTGCTTATTTTGTACCTGAAATAAAACAGATTGGTGAGATATTAAAAGAGTTTCAGAAGAAAAGGATACATCTGGGTATTGTAGTGAATGAACATGGAAACGTGGAAGGACTGATAACGCTGGAAGACATCATTGAAGAAATTGTAGGCGAGATAGAAGATGAATACGATATTGAGACGAGAAATGTACAGAAGGATAAACTTGGTTTGTTCCTTGTTGATCCGCTTATTACGGTAGAAGAATTTAACACAAAGTTTAACACAGATATTCCGCTCGATAATGATGATTATCATACGCTGAGCGGATTTCTGCAGAAAGTGACAGGGCATATACCTGAGATATACGAAAGAATAGATTATAAGGAATTTGTATTCACAGTGATGAAGAAATCGGGTAACAGGCTGCTGCAGGTTAAAGTACAAAGATTAACTAATTAAAATTATAGATGTGGGAAATCTGGTATTAAGAAAAATATATACGTTCTTTACTGACCTTGAGAGTTATTTCAGTCTTCTTGGCGGAGTTATTGTAAATTTACCGAGGGTGTTTAAAGACAGGAAACTTATACTTGACCAGATGGTTCACATTGGTGTTAACTCACTCGCACTTGTATCCATAATCGGACTTTTTACAGGAGCAGTATCTGCATGGCAGGCTGCATATCAGATGGCGGGATTAGTACCATTGAGCATACTTGGTTCTGCAACACCAAAGGCAATAATAATTGAACTTGGACCTGTGCTTGCTGCAATTGTTCTTGCAGGAAGAGTTGGAGCATCTATAAGTGCGGAGATAGGTACGATGAAAGTGACGGAACAGATAGATGCACTTGAAGCGATGGCTATAAGTCCGAACAGGTATTTAGCGATGCCGAGGGTTGTAGCAACGACAATAATGATGCCGATACTGGTGATATATGCAAGCTCTGTAGCTATCATCGGGTCATACCTTGTATCAACAATATTTCTTGATTTATCAGGAGGAGTCTTTTTATCAGGCTTCAGAAAATCATTTGAGATTAAAGATGTTAATGCAGCAATAACGAAGGCTTTGTTTTTCGGTTTTGCTATTTCCTCTATTGGTTGTTTTGTAGGGTTTGAAACATCAGGAGGAGCAGAGGGAGTTGGTCTTTCAACGATTAAATCTTTCGTAATATGTGCAGCAATGATACTGATACTTGATGCAATATTATGGAATTTTCTTATTGGTTAATAGTTTGTAAATTTATAAATGGGCAATTGGCACAGCTGGTTAGCGCGCTTCCTTCACACGGAAGAGGTCACTGGTTCGAATCCAGTATTGCCCACTTTTTTATGCTTAAAATAATCGTTGGATTTATTATTAAAAAATATAGGTATAATATCACCCGGTGATAATCTAAAAGGAATATTCGATTTATACATTAAAGACGGAATTATAGAGAAAATTGGTTCAATGGATTCCGGGATGTATGAAAATGTTCTGGATTGTACTGGTTTGACTGCTGTACCCGGTTTTTTCGATATGCATGTGCATTTCAGAGATCCCGGGCAGACAGAAAAAGAAGATATTGATTCAGGAATTCAATCTGCTGCGAACGGCGGGTTTACCGGAGTTCTGTGTATGCCTAATACAAGACCATCAATCGATAATAAAGAAATAATAAATTATATTCGTGAAAAGTCTAAGGGAAAGATAACAGATGTTTATGTATCTGCCTGTGCTTCAAAGCAAAGAGCCGGGGATGAGATTGCTGATTTGAATGAATTGTACGAAGCGGGAGCGGTTGCACTGACTGATGACGGGAGTCCTCTTCTTAATGCAGAAGTATTAAGAAAGACACTTGAGTTTACTGCATCGCATAATATACCTTTTTTGCAGCATGCGGAGAATTATAAAATAAGCGGTAATGGTGCAATTCATAAAGGAAAAGTTTCTGCAAAAATGAATATTGAAGGAATACCTTATGAGAGTGAAACTGAAACCGTAAGAAATGATGTGACTGCAGCTAACTCTATTCAAGGTTCGAAATATCACGTACAACATTTATCCTGCGGTGAGACAGTAGATATATTAAGGGAAGCTAAAGAAAGAAATAAGAATATAACATCCGAGGCATGTCCACATCATTTTATTCTGACTGATGAGGCTATAGTGAAAGAGGGGACTAATGCAAAAATGAATCCTCCTTTAAGGGAAAATTCTGACGTTGAAAAAATATTAAGCGGGTTGGCAGACGGAACGATTGATGTTATATGTACAGACCATGCACCGCATACTTCAGCTGAAAAAGCAAGGAATATATACGATGCTCCGTTTGGAATAGTAGGACTGGAGACCTGTATAGGACTAACTTATAAATATCTTGTTGAAAGAAATATCATTTCTTTTGAAAAGATGGTGGAAAAAATGTCTGATAATCCCAGAAGAATATTAAATATCCCAAGAATTTCTATTAAAGAGGGAGAAATTGCCAATCTGACGATACTAAGAAGAGATGAAGAATGGGTAGTGGATGCTGAGAAGTTTAAAACAAAGAGCAGAAATACTCCGTTTAATGGTTTTAAGCTGAAATGTAAGCCTTACGCAGTAATAAATAACAATATTATGCATAAAAGTGTGCTTTAAATGGGAAAATACATTCAAATACACGGAAGTTCAGATAAATTTGAAGTAAACAACATTTTCTGTGTTGGTAAAAACTATTTGGACCATATAAAGGAATTCGGGCAATCTGAAGCACCAAAGAAGCCTGTGATATTTCTAAAGCCAAATAGTGCAGTTACCGGTGATAATTCAAGAATTGCTCTTCCAGTTATAAACGGAAGAAAAATATCAGAAAATGTGCATTATGAGACAGAAATGGTGGTTGCAATTTCAAAAGACGGAATTAATCTTACCGAGGATGAAGTATCAGATTATATCTTCGGATATGCAATAGGGCTGGATTTGACACTTAGAGACGTACAGGGTGAGGCAAAGAAATCCGGATTACCCTGGGCAACGGCAAAAGGGTTTATAAACTCCGCTCCTGTTGGGAATATTGTGAGGAAGGAAGAAATCGAGAATCCGATGAACAGCGATATAGAGTTAATAATTAACAATGAAAGAAAACAGTTTAGCAATACGAATTTAATGATTATAAATATATATAAGTTAATATCATATATATCTACTGTTTTTGGCATATCTAAAGGTGACTTAATCTATACCGGAACACCCAAAGGAGTAGGTCAGATTAATCCTGGAGATGAACTCAAAGCCGTACTTTCAAACAAATATGAATTAAACGTGAAGTTCGATGGGTAAAATAATCAGTGTCTGCATAGCAAAGGGAGGAGTTGGTAAGACAACTACTTCCGTGAATTTAGCCGCTTCATTAGCTCTTGCTGAAAAATCTACATTATTAATCGACATTGACCCTTATGGCTCTTCAGCGGTAGCAATGGGCTTCACACCTGATAAGATAAAAGCAGGAATCTCTGAAATATTTAATTTTTCCAAAGCAATTGAGTACACAATACACAAAACAGAGATACCTTTTCTTGATTTTGTGCCCGCAAACATCAATTCGATACAAAACGATGAAAGATTTGCAAAAATGACAGAAAACAGGGTAGTTTTGAAGAATGCCCTTAAAGATATAAGAAATAAGTACGATTTTATCATAATCGATTGTCCACCAACGTTAAGGGGTATAACTTTAAATGCATTAACAGCATCGGATACTGTGTTAATTCCTGTGAAATGTGGTCAATTTTCGCTTGAAGCTGTTGATAAATTATATGATTATATAAACTGGGTCAGAGAAGTATCTAATCCATATTTAGATATAGAAGGAATACTTCTGACAATGTATGAAAAGAACTCAAAAGTTACAGAAATTTCTGAAAGAGAATTAAGACTAAAGTACGACGGTTATTTATTTCAAAATAATATACCCGTTACAAATTTACTGAATGAAGCAACATTTTACGGAAAACCGCTTTGTTTATATAAAATAAATTCAGAAGGGTCAGTTGCTTATATAAATTTATCGTATGAAATTATTACAAAGAACCAAGAATTGTTAAATAAATCAAAAGAATGAGAGAATTACCTGCAAAATACGAAGCCGCTATAGCAGAAGAGAAATGGCGAGAATTCTGGGAAAAGAATGAAGTATACAAATCTGAAGTAAATCCGGCAAAACCGAAGTTTTCTGTAGTTATACCTCCACCAAATGTTACGGGAATGTTGCATATAGGACACGTTTTAAACCTTACAATTCAGGATATTTACTGCCGCTGGAAAAGAATGTCGGGTTTTGAAGTCTGCTGGGTTCCTGGGATGGATCATGCTGGTATTGCTACGCAAATTAAAGTAGAAGAACAATTAAGAGCTGAGGGAAAGACTAAATATGACATTGGACGCGAAGAATTTGAGAAGAAAATATGGGAATGGAAGGAAAAATACGGTGGTATAATACTCGAGCAGGTAAGAAAACTGGGCTATTCAGTTGACTGGTCAAAGGAAAGGTTTACACTTGATGAAGGTCTTTCAACTGCTGTAAAGGAAGTATTTGTTGACCTTTATAAGAAAGGTTATATATACAAAGGAAAGAGAATAATAAACTGGG
>CAIUQV010000076.1 GCA_903901375.1 uncultured Ignavibacteriota bacterium | reverse complement strand
CCGCTTGCGTTTGAAATTACATTACCCGGCAATCCCTGCATCGTAGTGTTAGCAATTGCACCTCCGTTATCGTCATATACGTAACCGCTAATTCTAAATCCGGCTGTTACCGAAGAATTTGAATTTGCAGTTATCTTATTGAAGCTCAAATTATACGGGTTAATTGTCCAGCCGTCTTTTGCAAGATATGCAGCACCTGACCAGCCGTGATAAACTGTTGCTGTAATCACACCATTATTATTCGAATATGGCTCGCTTAATAACTCAGTTGCCTGAACACCTTGTACACCATTCTGCTGAACAGGGGATTTAACTGATATCGTTATAGTATATGTTTTCTTTGCAGTTGAGATGTTCTGCTGAAGCGGCTCTGATATATTGTTTACTGTAAAAGATGAAGGAGTAAAGTCATAACCTTCTTTAACCGGTGTTACAACTCCGCTGAACCCTGCAGGAACGTATGCCGTGTAGTTTCCGTAGAAGTCTGTGTACGAATTCGTAAGACCCTGAAGAGTTACTCCGCTGATTCCTGAATTTGACTGGCTCGATGTTACTCTGCCTGATATTTTTACGTAGTCTGTACTGACAACAGTTATTTTGTAAGCATCCCTGTATCCCGTTACATTATTAGCAGCATTGTTGTCGCCCGTAAGTTTTAAACCTATCCAGTATGTTCCTGCACTAAGTCCTGAAACCGCAACATTATTTAATACAATTTTGGATGAATTTAATGATGGTATACTTCCAGTTACATTATAAGTCTGTAATAACTGGTCAGCATCGGTTATTATAGAATCCTGAGATAAATATACTGCCGCGCTTACTGCCGAATTATTGTAATCCGCTGTTGAGTAGTTGGTCAAATAAAACGAAACAGAATCAAGGTTGTTACCCGACTTTAATGTCTTTGGATATGCACTTACTGTCAAAGGTACTATATCTACCGATGAAGGAATGTCTTTGCTTAACGCAAACCTTATTGCGTCATATTTGCTTGATGTGAGTTTATTGTATTTTATTCCTGTACTCGTAAGAATACCGTATGTGACTATTGTATTGTTAACCGCTGTGTACAAGGGACTTCCGCTCATACCGACAATGCCTGTACGGAATGAATAAACATATTCACCGGTTACATATTCAAGTTTTCCTTTCCAGTTGTAAAGCAATTCACCATCGAAATTTCCTGCCGATGGATAAGACGGATTAAAGAAAGTCTTATTGTTAAGATAATAATTGTTATCATTATTATAACCGTAGCCGACCCAGCCCGTTAAAGAACCAAGTGGTCTGTCAAGTTTAATGATTGCATAATCTGTAGCAGAACTTACTGCAAAATTGTTTGGCAGGTATATGCATTCCGGATATGCAAATCCATAAGGTGAATCTGCTAAACCGTATGCCGGATATACCTTTGTCGTTCCGAAACTCTGATTTAATGTCACTGTGTGTCCTGCTGTCAGTACGTGATATGGGTCAATTAATACACCAGTTACTCCGCCAAATTTTACTGTCATTCTCCATGGATATGCATTCGGGTCGTTTACTAAATCAATATTATCAAAATTTCTCGATGTATCCGCTGATAGATTCTGTGCTAATATGCCTGTGCTGCCGTTTGTATTGTTTGCCGAACCGGTTGTCGTCACTGTATAATTAAGTAGTGTGGTTGTATTAGTCGGAATGTAGTATTGCTTCCAGGTCTGTCCTGTCGTTATTGTAACCCATAAAAATGTCAGAATTAGTAAAGTAAATAGTCTTTTCATAAATTTTGTTTTAATAAATATACTACTTATTATACAAATATTATGCCATTGTTTAAAACCTTAAATCAACGTTTTATAACAATAAATGGGCTTTTTCCTTACTGATGTTGTCTCAAAATGAGACAAATATTCTTATTTTGAGACTGATAAAATGTGAAATTTAAAGATATCTATTCTGTTATTTCTGCTTTTTGTTTAACTGGAACTGTAAAGAATACATAATCCCATAAAGGATTGCTGACGCCGTATGCAGTATCCGGGTCAACGTAATGATGCTTGAGATGGTATTCTTTCAGCCACCTGCCAAGCGGACTTGTCATTTTCCAGTGATGAGTTGCAAAATGTATTGTATCGTATGTGACGTAACCTAAAAGCAGACCTGCATAAGCGGGAAGAAAATAATTAATCCCGAATATAAACAAAAAGAGTGCATAAAAGAAAAGTGCCAGCGGCAGACTAACAAGCAATGGCATAACAAGTCTTGTTCTGTCTCTTGGATAATCGTGATGTACACCGTGTGATAGAAAATGTATCCTTTGCCCTAATTCTGTCTTCGGCTCGTAATGAAAAACAAACCTGTGCATTACGTATTCAAGCAGAGTCCAGAATAAAACACCAGTAAGAAACATCAGCACAAACGAAACTGTGTTTGTCTTCTGCAGTCCGAAATAACTTACTACTGATATAACGGGTAAATATACGACTATTGGTGTTGCAGGATGTATGTGGGAAAAATACTCAAGAAAATTATTCTTGAATAATCTAACTGACTCATCTCTGTTCGATACAAATAACCTTTTACTCATTTAACTTTTCTACAAATTTCTACAAAATTATAAATTTAAAATCATAGTTTAAACATAAAAGTTCTCAAAAAGCCCATGACTTAAATTGTATTATAAAGAAAAGTTCTTATCTAAAGCCCATGACTTAAGACATGCATGTAGAAATGTTTTAAATTAAGCCCATGACTTTAGTCATGGGAATATGAATGTAAAATATCTCGTAACCGTTTCAACGGTTTCAAAACACAAAGTATTACGACCTTGAAAACCGTTTGTCGAGCTCTTCTGTGGTAAGCCTTATTACTGTTGGTCTGCCGTGCGGACATACATACGGCATCTGAGATGCAAATAGCGAATCTATTAAATTAAACATTTCCTGATGCTGG
>CAIUQV010000075.1 GCA_903901375.1 uncultured Ignavibacteriota bacterium | reverse complement strand
TCTGCTTCCGTATCAAAATATTTATACTTCCATCCCCAGTAAGTCCAGCAACCTGCAAGCCTGTTGAACACCTGCCTTGAATCATTTTCTGAAGTATACAAATCATTAGTACCGTTTAAGGTATCTGTATCTACTTCGCTGCGCTGAAGCCATTCAGGAACTCCTTCTTCCTTAACTTTCTTTATAACTTTCGGTATTCCTGCTTTACGAAAGTATTTCTGAGCGATAATATCTGTTGCTACCTGTGACCAGTGTTTGGGTACAATGACGTTATTCATTTCGAATACAACAGATCCATCGGGGTTACGGATTACGGAAGAACGTTTGTCATACTCAATCTGGTTTAGTGTAGTTGAACTTGTAAAAATTCTGTTTATTCTCATTCTCTTAAAACTTTCCCCTTGTAAATTTTATCTCTCTAATTTATATAAATTATTTTAAAGAATAACTTTGATTTGCTTGTTTCCAATTTACGAGAAATAATTTTAAAATCAAATATCTTAATTTGTTGAAACTGAAAATTTTCCGCTTGATTATTAAAAATATTTTACATCTATCATTTATCAGGAACATTTACCCTTTGTTTTTGAAATGTTTATTTTTTTGAGTGGGTTATGGAGGTAAAAAGGGGTAAGTGCGGATACTTAACAGACAGGAGTTGCGGCGATTTTATTTTTAAGCACCGTGTAACACCAGTGTTTATAAGGATTTTCAGAGGTTAAGAAAATTACTTTTTACGGGTGTTCTGCTCTTTGCCAAAGAAATGCGAACAATAATAATTTAGACGGAGAGTAACCGGAAAGAAAACTTTTTAACGCACTGAAAGAGAAAAGAAATCAGTATATGACAAAATCTATGCCTAATAAATATGAATTATAATAATTAATTTCAGATAAATTCAAAGACAATGGACGCTGAAAAATTTATAATAAAAAACGAGTTTACAGACTCTGAAAACACTGTTGAAATTGTTAATCCATTCAGCGGAAAAACAGTGAAACGGTTATACAAAACTTCAAGAGAGCAGGTAAACGAGTCGCTTAATTATTTAAGCTCTGTTTTTGAGAAATTCAGGACTGTTCCCTCATACTTAAGAGCAGAATTGCTTGAATTAACGGCAAAGAAAATCTCTGAAAGGAAAGAAGAATTAGCCCGGCTTATCACACTTGAAACCGGAAAGCCGATAAAGTTTTCGAGAATTGAAATTGACAGGGCAATATTCACTTTTAAGACGGGAGCCGAAGAAGCAAAACGCATAGAAGGAGAAATAATTCCTTTAGACCAGTTTAAAGGTTCGGAAGGAAAAAGCGGATACGTAAAAAGATTTCCAATCGGAGTAGTTCTTGCAATCACTCCATGGAATTTTCCTGTGAACTTAGTTGCACATAAATTATCTCCGGCACTTGCGTCGGGAAACACAGTTTTACTGAAACCTGCATCGGCATCTTTATGCAGCGGAATAGAAGTCGTGAAGATTATAAAGGAAGCATCGGATGAATCAGGGTTAGGATATTGTCCTGTAAACGTTGTAACTTCATCCGGTTCGGAAATCGAGGAATTTCTTGCAGACGACAGGATAAAGATGGTCAGCTTTACGGGAAGCCCGTTAATCGGCTGGGGAATAAAGAAGAAATTATCCCGTCAGAAACTTTCGCTTGAACTTGGTGGAAATGCGGGAGTGATTGTTGATAAAGATACGGATTTAGATACAGCGGCGGGTAAGATTGTGACCGGTGCATTTTATTCAGCGGGACAGTCTTGCATATCGGTTCAGAGGGTTTATGTTCATACAGCGATTTACAAAGAATTCGAGGAAAAGCTTGTAAATTTAGCCAAAAACGTGGTTTTTGGAGACCCGAATGACGAAAACTGCTTATCAGGGCCGATGATAAACGAAGCCGAAGCCAAAAGAGCCGAGCGCTGGATACAGGAGTCGCTTGAATCAGGCGGTAAGATTTTAACCGGCGGAAGTCGAAAAGGAGCAGTGCTGGAACCGACTGTATTAACGAATGCGGCTAATGCCTGCAACGTATGCTCTAAGGAAGTGTTTGCACCCGTGATGGTTTTAAAAGAGTTTACTGACTTCAAAGAAGCAGTCGCAGAAGTTGACAATTCGGATTTCGGACTTCAGGCAGGAGTCTTCACGAACGATTTAAAGAATGCGATGTACGCTTTCGAGAACATTGAAGCGGGAGGAATTGTTATAAACGAAGTATCTGCGTACAGGATAGATTCCATGCCCTACGGCGGAATGAAACAATCCGGAACGGGCAAAGAAGGAATAAAGTATGCGATAGAAGAAATGACTGAAAGAAAAATATTAATAATATAAACAACAATAAACTTAATGGAAAAGAATTCAAAGATTACGGTGTTCGGAGGCTCGGGAATGCTTGGCAGTGCCGTTGTGAGAAGTTTAAAGCGAAACGGATTTACGAATGTTGATGCTGTATCAAAAGATACAGGGTTTGATTTACTGAACAAACAAATGGTTGACGACTATATAATAAACATAAAACCCGATTACCTATTTATGGTGGCGGGACTTGTGGGCGGAATACTTGCGAACAATTCCAGACAGGCAGATTTTCTTTACCAGAACTCACTTATGATACTTTACACACTGGAATCTGTGAAAACATATTCGCCAAAGACAAAGATACTGTACACAGGCTCTACGTGCATATACCCGAAAGAGAATCCACAGCCGATAAACGAATCGAGATTTATGACAGGACCGCTTGAAGAAACAAACAAAGGATATGCAGTTGCGAAGGGAATGGGAGTTGTTGCCTGCCAGCTTTACAGAGACCAGTACGGAATAAACGCAATAGAGATAATGCCGACGAATATGTACGGACCGAAGGACAATTACAATCTTCACAACAGCCACTTCTTTGCGGCAATGATAAAGAAACTTGTTGATGCAAAGAGAGATGGCATCGTCCCGACTTTCTGGGGAACGGGCAAACCAAGAAGAGAAGCACTTCACGTTGACGACTGTGCAAACGGACTGGTTTATCTGATGGAAAACTACAACAGTCCGGAGATTGTGAACATCGGAACGGGAACAGACCACTCCATAGCGGAATACATAGACATAACAAAAAGGTTAGTCGGGTACGACGGCGTAATAAACTGGGACACTACAAAGCCGGACGGAATGTACCAGAAGCTGACAGACATACAAAGATTAAAAACCATAATGCCCGAATTTGCTCCAAGAACCTTTGAAGAAGGGGCAGCGCAAATCCTGAAAGAAGATTTCGGAATGTAATGCGAAAAAGATTCAGGGATGTATAAGTTTTAAATAAACAGCCCTTCACTGAATAAATAAAGAATAAGTCAGGGGTAAAAAGTTTTCTACCTCTCTCCTTCCCAAGCTCTGCTTGGGAAGGCATTAACACAAATTGTTCTAACATTTCATTCTCTTTTAGCGCTTTATAAGTATATGATTTAATAGACTGCATAATTTAAACTAATTTTCCGATTGGCAAATCAGATGAAAGTGTTCCGGCATAATAACATAATTATAAATTCATTGCCCTCCCAAGCAGAGCTTGGGAAGGAGGAGAAATTTAAAAAATATTCTTTCTTCTACCTATTAGTAAGAAAGATCCTTGTATGTATGTCTCCTAACATCACATATACATTGTTTCCGGCTAAAGAGATTGGCTCGAAATACAAATCAATGCTTATATAGCCAATTGCATTTTGTGAATAATTCTCCTTTTTCCATCTGCTTCCATTCCAAGTTTGAATATACAATCCCCCTCCGTTTGTTAAAGCAATCATACTGTCAATTCTATTTCCGCCTAAGGCCCAAATATCAAATCCAGGATAGCCAGTGTAATATTCCCATCCATTAACTGAAAACTTTCTTAATATGCTAGAACCATCATACATCACAATATCCCCTCCGATATGAAATAAACGGAAAGCAAGACCGTGTGGTTGATATTGCGACATTGAATCTCTTCTAACAAAAGTTAACTGTTCATTTTCAATTCTATAACAATTTAAGTAAGAAGGAATTGTGCTTCCGTTACCACCCTGCTCAGAAAAAACATATATATTGCCATCACGATTTCTTAGTATTTTCGGGTATCTATTTGGAACGGGCAGCATTAGAAGATTAATTTGTCCATTTTTATAATGAGCAATTCTTTCTCTGGAAAAAGTAATCCAGATTTCATCAGGGCTTATTGGGAATAAACAATTAACATAATTTGCAGTATCAAAATAGTATGTTTCTGTAATAACATCATTCTGTAATCTCTTAACGCATGCATCTCTCATACCATAAGGACCACCTATAAAAATACTGCTATTATCAACCCCTTTAACGAGTTCGGGTCTGAAATTATTGTCGTTGAAATTGATTAGTTTAGGTGGATTGGAACTGCCATCCCATCTGATTGCTTCGCCAACTCCACATATATAAATATTTGAAGTATCGGGAACATAAATATCATTAAAATAACCAAACGGCACTGCTCTCCATGTATATAAATCAATAGTATCAGCAGGTATCGGATCCTCAGGTTTAACCGGGCTCTCACTGTTGCAAGAGAACATTACAAGCATCATCAAACTTAGAACGGCAAAAACGGATTTAATCTTTTTCAAGTATCTTTCACTCCTTCGCTAAATGCGGTTGTTTTGGATAAAATTAAGTATAATGAATTTATGATTCCAATACATTTAGTGTATTCTCCTCCTTCCCAAGCAGAGCTTGGGAAGAAAGAGAAATGACAAAAAGTTTCTTCATACTCTGATGATATAATTATCTCTCCTTTCCCTTTTATAAAGGAAAGGAGAGTTTTTAAATTATTTTATGGTTTTATCCGAAAGTCTTTCAACCCAGCTGCCGGCGAGTGTGCGGTAAATGTTTACAACGCTTTTGAGCAGACCTGCCTGTGTGTTGACGTAGTCGAGCTGGGCACTGAAGAGCGAACGCTCGGCGTCCAGCACTTCCAGGTAACTCGTGATTCCTTCTTTGTAACGGGAGTCGGCAAGTTCCTTGTAGAGAAGCAACGATTCAACGCGTTTGCCCTGATAGCCAAGCTGTTCCTGTGTGTAAACCCTGTCGGTAAAGGCATCTTCGGTTTCTTTGAATGCATTCCTGATGGTTTGTACATAAGTGAGGAGCAGTTCTTTCTTTACGGATTCGGCAACCTTCACCTGATTTGATATTTTGCCGCCTGTGAATATAGGTGCTATAATACTGCCGCCGACATTCCAGATTCTCGATGCAGGATTAAGGATTGTTGTGAGGTCGTTACTCGCAAGTCCGAGTACACCGCTGAGAGAAATTGACGGGTAGTACATAGACTTTACAACTCCGATTTTTGCGTTTGCGGAAATAAGTTTCTGCTCTGCCTGGCGTATATCCGGTCTGCGTTCAAGAAGTTTTGAAGGAATACCGGACGGTACAACGGGTATAGAAAGACTGTCTATCTCGTTTGTAGTATAAATCTTTTCTGGATTTCTTCCGAGAAGAATACTGATGGCAGATTCGAGCTGTTCGATTTTCTTTTCAAGAGCGGGTATCTGTGCTTTTGCAAGCCAGAATTCCGATTCGAGCTGAACGAGTTCAAGCTGTGAGATGTCTCCCTTTGCGAGACGAAGTCCGAAAAGGAAAAGAGAATAATCGCGTGAAGCGACAGTGCTCTTTGTAATTTCCAGCTGACGTTTTAAAGCAAGAAGGTCTATGTATGAAGTAGCCACCTGCGAAGCAATCATCAGAACGATTCCTTTGCGGGATTCTTCGGATGCAAGAAGTTCTGCCCTTGCGGATTCATTCGAACGCCTGATTTTTCCCCAGAGGTCAATTTCCCAGTCGGCAGAAACTGCAACGTTGAAGATTCCTCTTGCGTCGTTCTTATCAGTACCTGTATTCACTGAAGAAAACTGTCCGTATGTTGTGGTTGCCTTGCCGTTTATCTGCGGGTACATATCAGCTTTTGAAACTCCGTAGAGAGCCATATACTGTTCCACCCTTGCAGAAGCAACGAGTATATCCGTGTTTTCCTTAATGGCAGTATTTATTAGCTCTGTCATTTTGCTGTCGCGGAAAAGTGACCACCAGGCAGTATCGGCTACTGCAAGGGAAAGACTGTCGGATGTTTTCAGTGAATCGTCCGATACGATGTCTTTCGGTATGTTCAGTTTCGGTTTTTCGTAATCTGGACCGACTGCACATCCGCCGATGAATATAAGCAATAGGAAGATAATATACTTTTTCATATTATTTATCTCCTTTCTCTTCTGCATTACCGGCAGGCACACTGAAGACTTCTTCTGATTCCTTTTTCTTTTCTTTTACAAAATACTTTTCAACCATTACGAACAAAGCAGGAACGAGGAAAATAGCGAGTGTAGTCGCAACCAGCAGACCTGCAAACACTGCCATACCCATAACTTTTCTTGCCTCAGCACCTGCGCCCGCTGCCCTTACAAGAGGAACGACGCCGAGTATGAATGCAAACGACGTCATCAGAATGGGACGCAGTCTTAATTCTGCGGCATCGAGAGCAGACTGTATAATGGGTTCGCCCTTTTCCCTTTTCTCTTTTGCAAACTCAACAATAAGAATAGCATTCTTTGCTGAAAGACCGATAAGCGTTACAAAGCCAATCTGCGCATAAACATTGTTCACGTATGATTCACTGAAGAATCGAGAAATCCAGAGTCCGAGCATTGCACCGAAAATAGCAAACGGAGTTCCGAGCAGAACGCTAAGCGGCAAAGACCAGCTTTCGTACTGCGCAGCAAGAATCAGGAATACAAGCACAAGCGCCAGAACAAAGACCGTACCTCCCGTACCCGATGCTTTTTCTTCCTGATACGACATATCAGACCAGTCGTATCCCCAGCCGGCAGGCAGGACTTCTGCGGCAACTTCTTTCAGTGCTTTAATGGTTTCTCCCGATGAGTAACCGGCACCCGATGTACCCGTAAGCTGTGCCGACCTGTAAAGATTAAACCTGTTCGTGAAGTCAGGTCCTGTGATATTTTTAATACTCACTATTGAATTAAGCGGTACCATCTCGCCTTTATTATTCTTCACGAAGAAAAGCCCGATATCATTTATAGCGTCGCGGAACTGTCCTTCTGTAGAAAGGTAAACCCTGTACACCCTTCCGAATTTATTAAAATCGTTTATATAACTCGAACCGAGGAATGCACCGAGCGTCTGATTCACTGAGCCGATATCAATCCCCTGCTTCATTGCTTTGTCGAGGTCAACGTCTGCATAAATCTGCGGGACATTTGAACGGTAGAAAGATGTTATCGAGCCTATTTCAGGACGCTTCTTTGCGGCTGCCATAAACTTCTGAGACATAATGAACAACTCTTCGGGAGTGTTTCCGCTTTTGTCCTGAAGCATCATTGAAAAACCTGCACCCGAGCCGAGACCCTGAATAGCAGGCGGACCAAAGACGAATGCAACAGCTTCGGGGATTTCCTCTGCAAGGCGTTTATTAATCTGATTTATAGTTTCGAAAGATGTTTCACCGGCACCTTTTCTTTCGCTCCAGGGTTTCATTGCAATAAAGAAACCACCCATATTGCTTCCCGTGACGCCTGCGATGAAGTTATAACCTACAACCGTTGTGAAGTTATCGATTGTTTTAGATTCGCTGAGTATCTTCTCAACTTTTTTGCAGACTACGTCTGTTCTCTGCAACGAGCTTGCATCGGGAAGAATAACACTTGCCATAAAATAACCGTTGTCTTCTTCGGGAACGAAACCGCTCGGAACTCCTTTGAAAAGAAGTAGTATTAAGACGATTAAAATTGCAATAAAGACGACGGAGCGTATAGTCTTTCTGACGATTATGGATGTGATGGACATATATCCGTGAGTGAAACTGCTGAAGCGTTTATTGAACCACACGTAGAATTTATCAAGCGGAGATTTCTTCCCGCCCTTTGGTTTAAGCAGTTTTGCTGCGAGTGCAGGGCTTAAAGTCAGTGCGTTGAAAGCAGAGAAAAGAACCGAGATTGCAATGGTAACTGCAAACTGCTGGTAAAGCCTTCCGGTGATGCCGCCCATAAATGCAACAGGAATAAACACTGCCGAAAGTATAAGCGCAATTGCAATAACGGGACTTGTAACTTCCTCCATAGCTTTAAGCGTTGCTTCTTTTGGAGAAAGTCCTTCTTCGATGTGATGCATTACAGCTTCCACAACCACAATGGCATCGTCAACCACAATGCCGATGGCAAGCACCATACCTAAAAGCGAAAGTGTGTTTATCGAAAAACCAAGAAGAGGGAATACTATAAACGTTGCTATAAGTGAAACAGGAACTGTTATCAAAGGAATAAGCGTTGCCCTCCAGTTCTGGAGGAAAACAAACACAACGAGTATAACGAGTACAACTGCTTCTATGAGTGTAGTAACGATTTCACTTATACTTTCTTCAACGGGCAGCGTTGTATCGAGCGATACTGAATACTCAATTCCCGGAGGGAAAGTCTTCGATATATCACTAACTACTTTTTTAATGTCTTCGGCAACCTGAAGTGCATTGGAACCCGGCTGCTGGTAAACAGCAAGGACTGCTGCAGTATTACCATTATTCCTTCCCTGCATATTATACAAAAGAGAACCAAGTTCAATGCGGGCAATATCTTTCAGGAATAGCTGTGAGCCGTCTGAATTTGTTTTAACTACTATATTACCGAATTCATCTTCATTTAATAATCTTCCTTTTGTTCTTACAGTGTACGTAAAATCCGTTCCCGGGGGAGCGGGCGGTGCGCCAATCTGTCCGGCGGGCGAAATCACGTTCTGTGATTGTATTGCATTAGCTATATCAGTAACTGTAATCCCCATCTTACCGAGCAAATCCGGCTTCAGCCAGATTCTCATCGAATAATCACTACCGCCGAATAACCTTACGTCACCAACTCCCTTTGTACGGCTGAGCTGGTCTATAATATTTATAGAAGCATAGTTTGAAAGAAATGTATTGTCATAAGTGCCGTTTTTTGAAGTGAGGGAAAAAAGCATAAGCGGAAACACGAGCGACTTCTTAACCGTTACACCGTATTGTTTCACAGAATTCGGAAGACTTGAATTCGCCTGCGAAACACGGTTCTGAGTTAGGACGTTTGAATTATCAAGGTCAGAGCCCACTTCGAAAGTCACCTGAAGGTTCATAGTGCCGTCGCCTGCATTTATTGACTTCATATAAATCATATTCTCTACACCGTTAATCTGCTGTTCAAGCGGTGTTGCTACAGACTGCTCTATATCAACGGATGATGCTCCTGTGTATGTTGTAGAAACACTGATGTTTGGAGGGACAATGTCCGGAAACTGTGAAATAGGAAGACTCCGCATGACAATTGTTCCAACCAGTACAAGCACTATGGATATAACCATAGCGACAATAGGCCGGTTTACGAAAAATTTTGCCATTACTTAAGCCCTTCCTTTATGATTAAAGAATCAAGTTCTCCCGGACTTTCTATCTGTTTCACCGGTATGCCCGGTTTAATCTTTAATATACCTTCGGAAATAACTTTTTCGTTCGGCTTTATTCCCGATTCAATAACTGCTAACTGTCCGATTTTTGAACTTATCTTCAGTGTTCTTAGCTCAGTTTTATTTTCTGCATTAATAACGTATGCCTGCATCATACCCTGAATTTCAAATATACACTTCTGCGGAATAACCACTGCACCTTTTAGAATTTGAACTATAGTCCTTACCTTTGCATACTGTCCGGGTCTCAGAAGCTTTTCGGGATTCGGGAAAGAACCTTCAAGCATCAGCGTTCCTGTTGAAGCATCTACCTGTCTTTGAAGTACATTTATTTTCCCCGTATGTCCGTAAACCGAACCGTCTGCAAGTATCAGTTCAAGTACAGAATTTTCCTCTTTATCCTTCACCTCAGATTTTGGCAATTTGCTGTCGTTCATATATTTCTTTACGAGTGAAAGATATTCCTGCTCACTGATTGAAAACCTTACGTGTATCGGGTCAACGTTTGAAATTGTATTTAAAGGACCCGTAGTAAGCTTACTTACGTAATCGCCGACTTTGAAATTTGTAATACCGATAACACCGGAAATCGGTGCAGTAATACTCGCATAACCAAGATTTATTTTAGCAAGGTTTAACGAAGCAAGAGCAGATTCCACGTCTCCTTTACGGGCTTCGTACGTTGCAATCGCAATCTCAAGAGTTCTCTGGCTCACTGCGCCCTGCTCTGCAAGAGGCGTGTACCTTTTAACGTCAGATTCTGCCTGTACGAGCATTGTCCTTGCAGCAGTTAGCGAACCCTCTGCATTGGCAACTTTCTGCAATAGTTCATTTGCATCAATCGTATAAAGCAGTGTACCTTTATTCACCGAAGTACCCTCTGCAAAATGAATACCTGTTATAAATCCGTCAACACGCGAACGAACCTCAATGTCTTCAGCACCGAAAGTCTGCCCGACCCATTCCTGCCTAACAGGAACATCTTTTTGAACAGAAGTGATAATTTTCACTTCGGGTAATGTCTGCTGGACTTCTTCTTTTTTGCCGCAGCCGGTTATAAATGTAAGTGTAATAAAGACGAGAAAGAGAAAAGCAATAATATTTCTACTCATACTAAGCTCCTGAGTGTTAAATTAATAGGGAAAACTTTTAATTGTACAAATAAAATAAGAAATAATTTGACGTATAACAATTTACTAATTTAACCTTTACAGGCGAAGATTGTGTTTATCGCTTAACGCAAAGAATCAGCTTTTTAGTGGAATAAATACGTTATTTAGAACCTCTCAGGTTTTCCAGAGATATCAGCCTTGCTATCAGAACCGCCGGATACAACTGACCAATCACCGCTTCCAGACTGCTCAGCGAGCGCACAGAATGATGAATCGGTAATATATCGCCGTAACCCAGAGTTGTTAAAGTTGTAAAACTGTAGTACGTAAAGTTTGTCACGTGTTCACCTCCGGGCATAAAGAATGCATTCGACCCTGTAAGCAGATTGATAGTGTAATAAAGTGTTGCAAAAAGATTTCCTATTAATAAATACCCCGTTATCGCTCCTTCTAAACGCTTTAGATTGTAAACTCCGCCCTTGAACACTTTTATAAGTATCAGCAGCAGAAAAATCATATAAAACACTACCTGAAGTATCCCGTCCAGTGCATTCAGCCATACGATATTATTCCTGTAGCTTAACATCCAGACTAAAAATGCAATGAGTGAAAACGAAATGATTATATAAGTTATTAAACGGATTTTTATCAGTGCATAAGAACCCGAAATTATCAGGAACAGATAAAACGACCTTGCTACAAAAGTACCCGATTCGTGACTCGACGCTAATGGCATCAGTATAAAATTTAGTATCAGTATCGAAATAAAGAATATCCTTAAACTCATTTCCGATTCCCAGAATTTTATCCCGCTGTGAAAAAGCTTTCTCATATATTTATATGTTTAGTTCCGCTTACTGTTCTTTCTTCTCTCAAGCACACGTTTTGTGGTTTCGCTCTTGAACTCACGCAGCGCATCTTTCGCAATCCACTTTGCCGAACGCGAATGCAGCGTTTCAATCCTTTCCGCATACTTAATCGCCTTCTTATGCAGTGCCGCATTCCTCTTCCCAATCTGCCTCAACGCCCAGTTTACAGCCTTCTTCACGAAATTCCTCTCAT
>CAIUQV010000074.1 GCA_903901375.1 uncultured Ignavibacteriota bacterium | reverse complement strand
TAGGGTCACTTAACAAAACATCTCCCGATGTGCCAAATGCAACACCCGTTGTAGCGTTGAAAAACGTAAAGTCTTCAAGCACATCAATTCTGGGAAATGAAGTTTTAACCCAGTTAACACCTCCGTTTGTAGTTTTAAAAATAACTCCGTAAGAACCAGGGTTTCCTATGTTTGCAATTCCGCTTACAAACCCTGTGTTCATATCGAAGAAGTGCATGTTATCCAGTTCGGTTCCGAACTCAACCGTTCTAATTAATTGCCAGTTCACACCTGCATTAGTGGTTTTATACAGTCTTGTGCTTCCCGCAGAATTTGAATCTATCAATGCATATCCCGTATTTGCATCAAAGAAATGGATATTATTCATATAACCCGTTAAAGTGTCAAAAGTACTCACTTTCTGCCAGCTCGCACCTGCATTGGTTGATTTCAGGAACGCTGTTTTATATTCAGCTGAATAGTCAGTAATCTCTTTTGAAATAAATTTGTTTCTGATATATTCAGGCAGATGTAAAAATAAATGGTTACTATTCTTCAAACTCTTTAATGCAATATTCTCTGCACCACCGCCATAAACAAGAGTACTGTTAATAAACTGCACATCAGCAGTTGATCTGATTGTCGAAGGGAAAGTTGAAATCACCCAGTTAATACCTGCATTTGAAGTATAAAAGTAACGGGCTGTATATGGCATTATAGTATTTCCGCAGGCAACACCCGTGCTCACGTTTGCGAATCCAAGTGTATATATCTGACCATCAAACGGAAGTGTGTAATTCACCCACTGTGCATTCACACTCACTGCTACGAACATTAAAACGATTACTAAAAGTTTTTTCATAATGATTATATTATTTGATTAACAGCATTCTTTTTGTTTCTGTAAAATCTCTTGTCTGCATCCTGTAAAAATACACCCCGCTCGTCAGCCCGCTACCGTCAAACCTTGCCTCATACGTCCCCGCATTCAACCTCTCATTCACCAGCACTTCCACTTCTCTGCCCGTAACATCAAATATCGAAAGCCTAACATCACCTGCTCTTGCCACATTAAACTTTATATTCGTCCTCGGGTTAAACGGGTTCGGATAGTTTTGCCCCAGCGAATATGCAGAAGGGACCTCACTGCCTATCTGATTTATTCCTGTGAGAATTGTATCACCATAAAGAACTCCGTTTATGTAACAGCCTATTAATGAATGACTCGAATATTCCTGTCCTATTTTGTAATTTATTCCTACTATTCCAAAACCCATTCCGTACACATATTCTTCATAATCTCCGGGAGGGTTTTCATTTCTTCTAAACCTTTTTGTATGAACACTATTCCCTATAATATTCAAATAACCCGTAAGACTGCACTTATGCTTTGAAACTGAATTGCATACAATTGCAGAATCATACAAATTTGATTTAAGGCTGTCCTGCATCATTTCATAGGGACTATATGAACAGTATCCACTTGAATTTCTTGAATATATATTGCCGGTCAATGTATCAAACCGCACCGGTGAAACAGTACCGTATAATCCAGGAGAAAAGATAAAATATCTTTTATTGTTTATAATGGTATCTTTGACAATGCGGATTTTATACGTATAAGAATAACCGATAGAATTACCAAAGTAATATTTATATACGTTCCCTACATGCAAAGGAAAATATTTGCAGGTGATAGTATCTAATGCACTTGCGTTCATAGCGCAGAGCATTATTATTAACACAATTAGTTTTCTCATAATCTATTAATAAAATTATTTAATTAATAGCATTCTTTTCGTTTCCGCAAAATCACCAGACATAAGTCTATAAAAATACACCCCGCTCGTCAGCCCGCTCCCGTCAAACCTTGTCTCATACGTTCCCGTATTCAGCCTCTCATTCACCAGCGTCTGCACCTCCCGTCCCCGCACATCATACACCTTCAGCGAAACATCACCCGCAACCGGCAAAGAAAAACTTACAACCGTCCTCGGATTAAAAGGGTTCGGATAGTTCTGACCCAAAGAATAAGATGAAGGAATTTCTGTTGATATCTGCATAACATTTGTCAGTAATGTATCTCCATACAAAATTCCGTTTATATAACATCCTACCAGCGATACAAAGTATGTTGATGGAGGCGGCTCTCCCGCATCATAACTCGATATTCCAAAGTTTTTAGCATACCTCGTATGAGCAAGCATCAGCCCATCATGACGAAATGTCTTAGACTTCACATTATAATTACTAAACAATGTCTGATTTGTTGTGTCTTCACACCTTGTATATGACCAGTGATATACACAACCGTTAACCTGATTGTTCAGCCGTGCACTTAGACTGTCAATAATTTTGTCATTAGCATATCCCGAACAGTTTGCATTCGGTAAATAATAAAGCAGGTTTGTCCTCGCGGAATCGTATCTCACCCATCCCGTTCCAATATCAGGAAAGTTCATAAGAAAATAATACTTATGCGCATTCATAATCGTATCCTTCGTTATCCTTGCTTTAAACCTTGTTCCGCTGTTTGGGTAAGGCCAGTTCCACGAATAATAAACAAAGAAATCACCTGTATGCATAGGAAAGTAAGTCGCATAATCCATATCCTCAGCTCCACCCGTTATCGTTTTATAAATTATACCGTTGTCTCCGGCAATCCAGCCTGTATTTTTGTCAGTAAAATATATTGAGTTGAGTGTTTCGCCCTGAGTTAATTGCTGAACCCAGTTTGTTCCGCCGTTGTTTGACCTTAAAACAGAACTGTAATTTTTTATTATCCAGAGAGTATCTTTATTGGCAAGTGCAAAACTGTTTGAAGAATATGTATTTACCGAATCAATCTTCATCCAGTTTACACCTCCGTTGGTAGTTTTGCGCAGCATTCGGTATTTGCAATAGCCTGTGTTTGCATCGGCAAACCTTACTTTTCCAATCATCGAACCCCCAAACGTAGTATCACTGTATATGTTGCTCCAGTTTACTCCTGTGTTTGTCGTTTTACAAATAACATAAATACCTCTCATTATATCACCAATACCGTACATCGAAGCCCATCCTGTTTTCTGGTCAATAAACGAAATTCCTTTCACCCAGCCCCCGCCCGAACCTGTCCAGCTGCCTCCTGAGTTAAACGTCGCTTTTATCCCTCCGGAAGATGACATACAGGAATTATCCGTTCCCGCATAAGTCGCAAATACTGTGTCTTTATTAAGTACGGCAAGGTCATAAAATATATCCCACGTTGAATTTGAAAGAAGAGTTGTCCATGTTTCTCCTCCGTTAGTTGTTCTTGCTAAAATATCATTGTCTATACAAAACGGATTCTGTGTCTGAATTCCCCCGGCAGCATAACCATAATTAGAATTATAAAATCTTATCACATTCAGTCTGTTTGTTGTAAATGGCTGCAACTCAGTCCAGATACTCCCGCCGTTTGTTGTTTTTATAATTCTTCCCGAATCCCCGCAAGCCCATCCCGTCAGAGAATTTATAAAGTAAATATCAAGTAGATTTTTTGAAGTCGGTGTCATCTGCAAAAACCATCCCGTTTGTGAATTTGCACTCATTGCTGCAAACAATACAAAAACTAATAATACCTTTTTCATAATTTAATAATTTAAATTATCTTGCTGTTGCCGCCTCCCTTAAACGCAAAAAGGGTTACAATTCAGAACACTGATTTCGTGAATCAGACTTCTGAATGCCAACCCTAATTATTTATTTCCATTTCTAAAGTTTTTAATTTGCTTAAAAACTTTCCCAATATTTTTAAGTTATTAATAATCAACGTTATATGCAAGTTATTATTTTCCGTCACGTAAATATTTTTTCTTTGTGTGTAGATTCCTTAAATGTTTTTAAACAATATTAAATTACCCGCAAAGCGGGTTAAATATGAATAACCGCCGGCGGAGCCGGTGGAACACGAAAACACAATCCAACCCCGACGGGTCTATTAACAAAAAAGTCAAGAATATATTTTGCCCC
>CAIUQV010000073.1 GCA_903901375.1 uncultured Ignavibacteriota bacterium | reverse complement strand
TTTAAAGCAGCAGTAAAAGAATTCGATTATCCCGAAGAACTTAAAGTCGGACTTATCGGAAGCTGTACAAATTCTTCTTATGAAGATATGGACAGAGCAGCATCCCTTGCAAAGCAAGCGTTTGAAAACGGACTTAAAGCTAAGTCTGAATTTGTAATCACTCCCGGCTCCGAACAGGTTCGTGCAACTATTGAACGTGACGGACAGATGGACGCATTCGCAAAGATAGGCGGTGTTGTACTTTCAAATGCCTGCGGTCCTTGCATCGGCCAGTGGAAACGCCACGACATAAAAGACGGAGAAAAGAATTCTATCATTACATCTTATAACAGGAATTTCTCAAAACGTAATGACGGAAATGCAGCTACACATTCTTTTGTAGCATCTCCGGAAATAGTTACTGCGCTCGCTCTTGCGGGTAAAATTACATTTAATCCTCTGACAGACACGATTAAGAATTCCAAAGGTGAGGATATAATGCTGAAACCTCCTGCGGGAAATGAATTGCCGGCAAAAGGTTTTGACCCGGGTAATTCAGGATATATAGCTCCACCGGCTGACGGAAAGGATATTAAAGTTATCGTTGATGAAAACAGTAAGCGCTTACAGATTCTTAAAGCATTCACCGCACCTGATTTCGAAAAAGATTTCAGCCATATGAGAATTCTCATAAAGGCAAAAGGCAAATGTACTACAGACCACATATCAATGGCAGGTCCATGGCTTAAATTCAGAGGTCATCTTGATAACATATCAAACAATATGTTCATCGGTGCAATAAATTTCTTTAACGACAAAATGAATTCAGTTAAGAACTTTATCAACGGTACATACGACGAAGTTCCGAAGGTTGCACGTGATTACAAAGCAAACAATATCCCGTGGGTTGTTGTCGGCGAAGAGAACTACGGCGAAGGTTCGTCACGTGAACACGCTGCTATGGAACCACGTTTTCTTGGCGGTAAGGCAATAATCGTAAAATCATTTGCACGTATTCACGAAACTAACCTGAAAAAACAGGGAATGCTTCCGCTTACTTTTGCAAACACTGCTGATTATGACCTGATTAAGGAAGATGACTTAATAACATTGCTTGTTAAGGAAATCGCTCCCGGCAGCCAGATAAAAGCTATCATCAAACACAGCGACGATACAACAAATGAAATAATGCTGAACCACACATTCAACGAACAGCAGATTCAGTGGTTTAAATCAGGCTCTGCGCTAAACATTATTTCAGCTAAATAAATAACAATAAATAATTCAACTAAACTCTCCTTCCCAGGCTCCGCTTGGGAAGGTATTCAAAATTTAACTTAAACTAATATAACATGTTCAACTTATTCGGTTCATCAGTAGAATCGGTAAATCCTGAAAAATTCGACGAACTCAGAAAAGAAGGTTACACGATAATAGACGTTCGCACACAGCAGGAATTCAACGACGCACGTATTGAAAATGCAAAACTTATTGACATCTATAAATCAGACTTCGGCAGCAAAATTAACGAACTCGATAAAGACGGTAAATATCTCGTATACTGTGCCAGCGGAAGCCGCAGCGTTTCTGCTGTT
>CAIUQV010000072.1 GCA_903901375.1 uncultured Ignavibacteriota bacterium | reverse complement strand
TTCTCCTTTGCCCGAAGAAATCGAAGACCTTCCCTCTGGCTGGAGTATAATTCTCGACGAATACTATTCAAGGGATGTGTCAGGAAAGGAAATCGCGATATACTCAAGCTATACACTTCAGTACTGGAATGTATGGTCAGGTAGTGAAATAGTCGGCAGAGTAAATAACAGCGAAAACACAGATAGAAACTATTACCTTAAAGACCATCTCGGCAGCATTCGTGTTGTCCTCGATAACAGCAAAACCATAGTCTCTGCAAATGATTTTGATATGTGGGGATACTATCTCCAAAACAGAACATACAGCCCAACAAACACAAAGAACAAATTCACAGGAAAAGAACGTGATACAGAATCGAATTGGGATTATTTCGGTGCTCGATATTATGATTCAAGGGTTGGAAGATGGGGAGTAGCAGATCCTAAGTTAAATAATTATTTATCTTTTAGTCCTTATATATATTCTGTTTCTGACCCCATTAATATTTTTGATATTGATGGAAAAGATGTTTATATAAAAGGAAAAGACGCAGATAATGCACTTGATGAACTTAATAATTTAAAATCAGGCTTAATCTTTTCTTTGGATGATAAAGGGAAATTAGATTATACCGGAAAGTTAAAAAATAGTAATATACAATTAGCTATTTTATTGAGAGCTATTAAGTCGAAAGACATTTCTGTTATGTTATTAACAACACGAAAGAATGTGATTCATGATGGTTTATTACGTGTGGGTTTGTTTTGGGGAAGTAAAATTGAAAACGGAGTAACAAATACGAAGCAATATATTAATATGGATCATGCATCGGTCTGGGAAGATGCTGGGGGTAGTAATAAAGGCTTAAGCGTAGTTCATGAAATAGTTGAATCATATATAGGGGGCATATTTTTTTCAAACTTTGAGTATGGTTATGATGATAAAGAATATAATTTTTCACATGCGTTGACAACTAAATTCGAGGGCACTCAAAATTCAATTAGATCTTATCGTGAAAATAATGACAAAAACCAGACTTATGACTTCTATTTAATCGGTACATCAAAAGAGCAGTTATATTCATTAACATATGAAGAGTATGCTAAACTTAAATTCAGATAAAATAATTTTATTACAAGTAGTATTCTTAGTGTCTCTGTTCAATTTGTGTTGTTTGTCATCTGATTGTATTGATGAATCTAACAACAAATTTAAGGTTGTAACAATTGACCAATATTTGTTTAAGGAGTATTTTTTAATTAATTTGTTGGATAACAATAATAATCATTTTTATTTGTTGAGTAAAAAGATACCAAATAAAGATTCATTAATAACAAACATAAAAGAAACTTTACGGGCAAATAATTGTTATACTCTTAAATTAGAACAATATAATGATAAAAAGTACGTAAAGGGAGGTGCTGTAATTGATGAAGTATTCATGAACAATGTATTGTTTTGGAAAAATGACACTATTGTGTACCCTTATTTTATCTCAAGAGATGTCAAAGATTTATTTATTATAAGCAACAATCTTAAATAATATCAACAAAGATAAAAATGTGGAACTACATCGCTGGTCTGGGAATGAAAGTAACTTCTTATGATTACAATTCTCAGAATCAGTTAACTAAACTCGAATACCAGTCTGAATCCGATACAGATTACAAACGATACATTTACTTCTACGACTACGCAGGCAGAATGCTCTCCGTCTCTACCGAGGAAAGCGGTCCGCCTCCTGATTATAACTATGCATTCGCCGTTTATAAATACAACGAAAACTCTCAGGTTGACAGCGTCTTTATGAATAACTTTAACCAGACGCTTTCTTACTCATTCAACAACCGTAACTGGATTACTAACTGCGTAAACAGCAGCAGCATTTTCGGTTATTCTCTCGATTATGCCCTGAACGGGAACGTTACTAACCAGACTATTTCAGGTATCTATAGAAATAATTTCTCAAATACCAAAGATGTAAGGTCAAACTTTACTTACGATAAATCTAATCGGTTAACAAAGATTGAAAAATACAACTCAAAATACTTCGACCTTACAGGTGATTATTCATACGACCCCGACGGTAACTTCTTAACCTTAACTCGCAGCTACAACAGCGATAACTTCTCTTACGACTATTACACAGGCACAAACAGACTAAAGAAAGTCAGCGGCTCAACAGACCAATACACATACGACTACAATGGAAACCAGACAAACGATTATCTGAATAACAATACTACTATAAAATACGACCACAGAAATCTAATAACAGAATTTACGCGTCAGGACTTGAATCAGGATCCGCCAAGAACAGATATAACAAGATACAAGTACGACGAAGCCGGAAACAGAACAAGAAAAACCATCTACAGATGTAATGATTCAAATCCTCCGCCTTTACCCGAGGAAAACGAAGACCTTCCCTCTGGCTGGTCAATCACAAAAGATGAATACTATTCCCGTGACGCATCGGGCAAAGAAATCGCAGTCTATCAGAGTTATAACCTTGACTACTGGAACGTATGGGGCACAGGCAACGAAGGCAGAATCAAATCCACCGGTATGAAATATTTCTACCTCAAAGACCATCTTGGCTCAATCCGTGCAGTCATAAACCAGAACAACGTAATGGTTCAAGCCCAGGACTACGAC
>CAIUQV010000071.1 GCA_903901375.1 uncultured Ignavibacteriota bacterium | reverse complement strand
TACTGCTATTTTTGAAAATCCTTCAGACCTGTCCAGACCTATCGCAAGTATTGCAATGATGTACCCGCCCAGTATGAAAAAGAATGAACGGAAAATCTGCGACCTGTTCTTTATGTCCCTTACGCTGAATATTGCCAGTACTGAACCGCAGAATGAAATGAATGTTATAGTATAATCCCCGCCGCGTATTGCTGAAATCAGGAACGTGATGATAACAATCACAAAAAACGATAATCTGGAATCAAAAATAATCGTCAGCAGTATCGAAGCAACAGAAATAAAAATCAATAATTCTATCGGTGAGTTGACTTTCAAACTCATACTCATAAAGGCAAAGAAACTCACAAGAATCATCAGTGAACTTATCAGAGACAACTTAAGATTATCATTGAAGATATCATTCCGTAAATAGTACAAATAGAATCCGAGTATTACGATTAAGACAATTACTGCAAGCACTTTTCCGATTATCTGCGAAAAATAATCCTGTACGCCTATTCTTTCAAACCTGACTTTCTTGTATGAATCGAGTTTCTGTTTGGTCATTTCTGTTATCGGGTCGTGTTTGCTGATAATCCTTTCATTTTCTTTCACTATGCCTATAGTCTTCGGAATCTGTTCTACTCTGTTTTGTATTTCTAAATCAGTCAGTTCTTTATCGTAGATTAAGTTTTCTTTAAGGAAAATCCTGGCTATCTCGCTTGCAATTATCTTAAGATTATTATCCTTAAAAGTCTGCCCGGTCTTAAGTTCAAATTTCAGCAGCACTTCGCTTACGGTACTTACTTTGTCTAAAGATTCTATCTTTTGCAGTTTATCGTCAGTGCGTTTCACGGCTATCTTATTTGAAAGTATATCCGCTCTTTTATAGTTTATAATCTGATTCTTTAATAATTCTTCAATCGATTTCCTGATGAAATCAATGTATGAGGAGTAATTCAAAGGTTCATCTTTTAGTTCTCCCTTGAAATACCTTATAAGATAAGTCCATTGGTCTTCACTGATATTCAGTCCAAGCCTTGCTTTATATTCATTTACTTTGTTGAGATTCTTTTCCTGTTTTGTACTTTCCTTCAGGTACTCATTCAGAACATTGAAATAAGATTTAATAGAATCCTTTATCTCACTTATTCGTGTATCCGATTCCAGAAAAACAGGGATGACGTTATTAATGACTTCTTTCTTTTCTTTTTCAAGGACGTCGTCATTTTTGTATATTGGGAAAGTAAATGTTGCGATAAGGTCTTCGTTCGACCATATAGTGCCGACTTCAAAGTTGGTATCAATACTTTTATAAGATGGAAGGAATAAACTGATTATTATAACAGTGAATACTGCTAAAGTAACTTTGACGTTAATATTGGTTAATGGTTCCGATATATTTAATTTTTCCCATATATTAACAGGCTTGCCGGACTTTTGCATAATGTGATATGTATATTAAATACTTATCTTAAACTTCTTTTTTCGTTCTGTACCTGATTTTCTTATCGACAACCATTTCGCTCACAAGTTTCGAAAGCATATCGTTAATCTCCTCAGTGGCGCCTTCTTCGAATTTTTCAAAGTCCGATTCACTCGCAAATATAAATATCTCTGTGAATTCGTTCTTTTTCTTCTCATCTTCAAAAGTCATGTACCTCTCAACACCGTCTTTTTTGTAATACTCTTTAATGCTTGCAAGAAGGTTCAGATAATCTTCCCTCTTACTGTCTTTAATAGTGTATTTAATCTCG
>CAIUQV010000070.1 GCA_903901375.1 uncultured Ignavibacteriota bacterium | reverse complement strand
TCAATCAGTGTAGTGGTTCCGTGTTTGATGGCACTGATTGCCATAATTAAGGCACTGTAATAGTTAGTATCGTCGTCCAGTTTTTTATCGAGTCTCCACCACAGATTTTCAAGAACTTCATTAAAGTTACCTGAAGGTTTTGCTTTTCCAAGTCCTCTGACGAGTGTGCTGTAAAAATGCATATGTGCGTTAATGAACCCGGGCATTACCACTTTTCCATGAGCATCGATTACTTTATCGTACTTACCGGTAAACGATTTTGTCTCACCTATTTTCTTTACTTTTTCACCTTCAATTAATACTGAATGGTTGTACAACACTTTCGGATTTTCGCCAAGAGTGATTATTACTCCGTTTTTAATTAAGATTGTATTTGCCAATATATTTCCTTTTAAATTATAAAGCCCGCAACTGAGTTACGGGCTGTTTTCAAATTAAGATTATTTATGCTTCGTTTAAGACGCTCATTTCTTCTTCAGTTCTTTCCCTCATATAAAGAGCACCTGCAAAACATTTTTGAACACATATAGAGCAACCTATACACTTTGACGCATCAGTTACAGGTATTTTTTTGCCGTTAAGTTCTATAGCAAGGTATGGACATCTTTTGCAATTACCGCAATGCTCACAAAGCTCTTTGTTTACTGCGGATATTTTCTTTACAGGTGAAAGTTCCATAAATCCTGTAATCGGGTTCGGGAATGCATAACCGATTAACTCTTCGACGGAATTCAAACCGCGCTCTTTCAGTAAGTAACTTAACCCGGAATTTAATTCATTAATAATTCCGTAACCGTATTTCATAACAATAGTACAGAACTGAACTGTCTTTGCACCGAGTGCAAGAAAATCTGCTGCGGCTTTATAGTCCATCGGTCCGCCATTACCAGATACAGCTATACCGTGTCTTGCAACATTGGCAAGGGTGAGGTTACTGATTGGAATAACACCTTCGCCAGAAAGACCGACGACAACACCTTCTTCCCATTTTTCCTTGTTTCCTTTTCTGAAGGATAGTGCAGGAAAAGTATTCGCAAGTGTGACCCCGGCTTTTTTTCCGGGATACTTATCAAACACTTCTTTAATAGCAGACATAATAGGATAGATTGAAGTAACTGCAGCGGTGAGTTTAAACAGTTTTGGAATGTTCGCATCACTTACCTGCATAACCCAATCGATAATCTTAGCAGTTAGTTCAGCATCCTGTGATACTATATCACCTTTAGTACCGTCGCCGCCCTGAGGGCATGACAGGCTGTATTCAATTCCCATAACTCCTGCTGATTCAAGTTTCTTAGTGTTAGACTGCCATACCTTCATATCTTCTTCATCGTTACCAGTGACAGGTCCGCCAGTAGAAGCGAGGGTTAATCTGTCAGGATATTCAGCTACGAGTTTTTTAATTTCTTCGCAGACTCTGTTAAGAGGATGCCCTGAAACGTTATCACAGTTACCGTATGTTGATTTAGTAACAGCAAACATATACTCTGCTGGGATATGAATATCAACGTCATCGAACGCAGTTTTCATAACACCGCCAGCCCAACCAGCTTCGTAAGCTTTTTTCATCTGCTCATAGCCATCGCTTGGAGGAGCAGCAGAAAGCAGGAACGGAGAAATAATTTCCCTGCCGAAGAAATCTGACTTTAAAGAAACAGGTTCTAAATTTTTACCGTCTAATCCAATACGGCTTTTGACATTCTTTTTAATAACAGGTTTAGGTGTGTTAAAAATATAAGCATCAACCTGAGCGGCAGTATTTTTACCTGCAGCAACACTTTCAACAACGGTTGTGGGACCGTTGACTATATCACCTGCATAGAAGACACCTTTAATCTTATCAGTTTTAAACGATGACTTACTTCCAATTGAGATTATTATAACATCAAATTTTCTTGACTGAGGATTTGCATTTTTATCTGCTTTCACCTTTGCCGGATGGAACTTAATGCCATTCGGTAAAACAACTTTTGAAGTTTTAATTCCTTTAACCTTCTTAGTTTTGTCTTTTGAAAGACCGTTTATAGTATCAACTTTGGTTCTGCCTGTAATTTCAATTCCATACTGAAGGATTAAATCACGTTCGTGTTTTGTAAGAGGCATTTCATCAAACTTTTCAAGACAAATCATCTCTACGTTTGCTGCGCCTCTGGTTTTAGCAGTAACTGCAACATCAACAGCAATTGCTCCACCTCCTACGATAGCGACATTAAGTCCTTTCAGGTTTACAGATTTTCGGTTTTCAAGGTATTCAATCCAATGATAAGCATAGTCTTCACCCTTAACATTAAGTTTGTGTTCCACATCAAGACCAGAACTGACGATAACAGCGTCGTATTCATTTAAAAGCGACTTAGGTTCGACTACATTAGCTTTATAAATAATATTTATATCACCGAGTTCCATAAGGAAATCAACATCGGTATAAAGAACTTTCTTATCGAGTCTGATATCAGGAATAAGGTTACACATGCCTCCGGGTTTATTATCTTTCTCGAATACATCTACAGAATACCCTTTTTGAGACAGAACAGCAGTGGCACCAAGTCCGGCAGGACCAGCACCGATTACGGCAATTCTTTTGCCGTTAGGAACAGCGTTATCAAAAACAGGCATAACACCCATTTCTTTAGCTTTTTTTATTATTGTTGCCTGTACAGGCGGAATATTTACGGCATTATCGAAAGTTTTATGAACACAGGCTTTCATACAATGAAAATCAGGGCAAACATAACCACAAACACCACCGAGAGGGTTACTTCCCATAATAATAGCCGCAGAACGGCTAAAATCCTGAGGTAATCCGCGCTTAGCTGCCATTATAAAATCAGCCGGGGAACAATCAACAGGACATGCTTCTTTGCAGGGTTTCTCTTCGCAAAACTCACAACGGGAAAACTCTGACTGCAATTGTGCATCAGTTAAGTAATTTTGCATAATTTATATTTTAGTAAATTTAAAACTAACAATTGAAAAAATAAATGCAAAAATAGGTCAAAGAGGATAATTTTATCCTGTATAGAATGTGTAATAATAAGAAGGAATCGGGGATTATTATTAAATTATTCATAAGGAAAGCATAAAAAACAAGTGCTGCCTGATATTGGCAGCACTTGAATTAAGTAAAGGGTAATTTGGGGTACTCTTTTATGTTTTAGAATCATACTTTACCAGAGTATGATTTTCCATATTCTTTTAAGATAAGGATAAAATTGTGTCAATAATAAATCTTACCCCTACGATAATATTAGCTTCAATTATTATGCCATAAGAAACAAAAAAGAGAAAAGCAAATAAATAACGAATTAATATGTGTTTAAAGAAAAACGAGAAAATACCGTTATAGGAAAATAGCGATATTCTGTCTCATTTTGAGACAGATTTTCTCATTTTGAGACAGATTTTAAAGATTATAATAATAAAGGTGCCTGAGATTAATAAACTCAGGCACCTTCAAATAAGACTATTTTATCAGAGTCATTCTATTTGTTTTGAGGAGATTGCCATCAATTATCATCGAATAAAAATATATTCCGCTTGATAATCCATAAGAATCAAATTTAACGTAATAATTTCCCGGTGAGTGGTTCTTATTAACCAAATTCTTAACTAATTTACCAGAAGCATCATAGACATTAATGCTAACGTTTGAATGTTTTGCAACGGAGAAATCAATACGAGTTACCGGATTAAACGGATTCGGGTAATTTTGTTTAAGAATAAACTCATCAGGTATACCGCTGCCAGATTCCTGAACACTTGTAGGAATCGGTGACAGCTTTATTTCCCAGATACCTGCTCCGTGTGTTAAAGCTC
>CAIUQV010000069.1 GCA_903901375.1 uncultured Ignavibacteriota bacterium | reverse complement strand
CCTTTCCCGGAAATGAGTTCTCTCTGTCTTTGAGATACTCTTTCTTCCAGTTAGTCAATGTGTTGGAGCTTATGCCAAGTTCTGAGGCTATCTTAGCCATTGATCTTGATCCTTCAAGTACAAGTTTTACGGCATTTACTTTGAAGTCTTTATCGAATGTTCGATAAGTTCTCTTTCCTTCCATAATTTTGTGTTCCTTTCTCTACAAAATTACGCTTTTCGTTTTGTCTTTCAAAGTGGGGGAAGTGCAGTTTAATAAAATAATATTGCAAATTTAAATATATCTGTCTTTAAAAAATAATTACCAACAACTATTAACAAACAACTATTTCACATACATCATCTTCTTTGTGTCAATAACTTTTCCGTCAATAATCAACGAGTAGAAATATATTCCGCTTGAATGCTTACTTCCATTGAATGTAGTTTTGTAACTTCCTGCCTGTTGTCTTTTGTTTACTAATTCTTCTATCTCTTTCCCCGAGATGTCAAAAACTTTAATGCTAATGTTTCCCGACTTATTTAATATATAACTGATAGTAGTTGTAGGATTAAACGGATTCGGATAGTTTTGGAAAAGTTGATAATTGAATAACTCAATAGTTGAATTGTTATTAACGCCGCTTATCGTTGTGTCGTTGCCACCGACTTTTGTGTGAACTCCATCATTAAATCCCGTTTCATTAATATAAGCCCAACCATATTTTGTATCAATAAAATTAACATTTAAATATCTCCCGGAATCTATTGCCATATTTGGTATTTGATAATCCCAATTTGTTCCTCCGTTCGTAGTCTTACATAAAGCACCATAGAATGTATTACCTATTATTTTATATGCATCGCCTCCCAACCAAACCGAATCTTTATTGATGATAGAAATTGAACGTACAATAAATGACAAAACATTTGGTGAGGCTTGTTGAAACCAAGTAATACCTCCATCAGTAGTTTTTTTGATACTATTTGTACCTTTCCAACCTGTTAGAGTATCTACAAATTTCATATCCAAAAAATCATCTGTAATATTAATATCAGACCAATTGAATCCTCCATTAGTTGTTTTTCTTAAAAAAGAAATCGAAGAAATGGCACAAGAGAACCCCATATTCCTGTCATACATATAAATCTTATCGGGATTTCCACTACCACCATTACTCCAGATATTTTGCCAGCTTAAACCGCCGTTTGTTGTTCGCCAGACACCACCACCAAATCCACCAGAACTAACACCTAGAATAGTATCTTTATTCAATACTGCAAAATCACCACAAGGAAGGTCATAAGTAATAAGTGCCCAATTATTCCCTCTGTTTGTTGTTTTAAACATTTCGGTCCAGCTAAAAGCATAAACCGTGTTTGAGTCAACTTTTATTACTCTAAAAAAATATCGGTTTGAACTTGGTGTGTTAAACGTGTAATTGATTGACCAATTATCACCACCATTCGTAGTTCTCAAAATGTATTCTTGTAGTAATGAGTTAGAAGTAGTAACGGCAAACCCTGTCAGACTATCAAGGAAAGTAATATCCTTAATAGTGCTTCCATTCAGATTCGGGAACCATTGCTGGTACCAGCCCGAAGTGCTTTTATCCTGAAATCCTGCCGAAGCAAAAAACAGAATAAACACAAGAAGTATCAGTACATCAAGTATGCGTGAAAAGATTTTTGTAGTTTTCATATGGTTAATATAATTGTTTGATAATAAAGGAGTGAGTAATGCGTATAACAACTTTGTAATTTAAACTTTCTCATTAAAATATTCATGATATTTATACAAGACTAATTATTAATCTATGTACACGACAATAATTTAGTAAGTACTTTAAATTCATCAAGGTTGTCTAAGATGTTTTTAATTATATAAGTTAGATAATCCAATCCATACCTAAAAGTGCTTATTGCTTTTTGTCCATGTTTCTTTAGTTTGATTGGTGTTGCATTTTCCAATCATAACCCT
>CAIUQV010000068.1 GCA_903901375.1 uncultured Ignavibacteriota bacterium | reverse complement strand
TCTCAGTATTTTCTCTGAAACTTATGCAGATTTATTTTGTTGTATATCTTAATTATTAAATTATTATATTCGTTTATTATTTATAAAGTAGAATCTGTATTGCATTATTTTGTATGGCAGTAAAAAATAAAGTGGCGGTTATCACTGGTGCGGGAAAAGGTATTGGGTTTGCAGTTGCTTCCGAACTTGCATCTCTCGGCTTTTCTCTGGGTATCGTCTCGCGCAATGAAAACGATATTGCAGCCGCTTCCGCTGAAATTCAGCAACAGTTTCCTGATGTAAAAATTATTTATGATGCCTTTGATGTCGCAGATGAAAACCATGCGGCAAATTTCGTTTCAAGGGTTCGCAGTGAACTTGGTGATGTTTCTGTTCTTGTGAATAACGCCGGATTTTATAAACCTGGTACTTCATTTGCTTCGATGGATGATGTCGTTAAGTCAGTGGACGTAAACTACCTTGCCGCCGTCAGGTTCGTTCAGGCAGTACTTCCTGCAATGAGAAATCATAATAGCGGATATATTTTTAACATCGCCTCTCTTTGTGGTGTTGAAGCATTTCCCGATACTGGAATTTATTCTGCCTCAAAGTTTGCTCTTGTCGGTTATAGTTCCGCTCTTGCTCAGGAACTTGCTCCCGAAGGAATAAAAGTTACAGCTCTCTGCCCAAGCTGGGTAAATACTCAGGGCGCGGGCGATGCACCTATGAATCCCGAAGATATGATTCAGACTAATGATATTGCACTTACTATAAGATATTTGCTAAGTCTCGGCTCTGCAGTTTCAATTCGTGAAATTATTATTCGTTGTTAATTAAATTAAACGAGGTAATCAAATGGAAGGTTTAACCACAACTAAAGCACCGTTCATAGAAAAAGCTCAGCAAAGCGGCGAAAGGTTTATTCATCAGCCTTATGAACTTTATTCCGAGGAAAACCATCTTGCATGGTCAAAACTCTATTCCAGAATTCAGGAACGCTGGCAGAAGTATGCTAACCCTAAGTTTCTTGAAGGTGTTGCTAAACTTAATCTTGACTCAAAGCGCGTGCCTAAGATTGAAGAAATTAATTCTTTTCTAAATCCCTTAACCGGTTTTTCGGCTAAACCTGTCAGCGGATATGTTCCTGCTTTTATCTTTTTCGATTGCCTTCGTAATCGTGATTTCCCAACAACAATCACTGTCCGTGATATTTCTAAACTCGACTATCTTCCCGAACCCGATATGTTCCACGATGTAGCAGGACACGTTCCAATGCATACTGACAAAGAGTTTGCAGATACTCTCGTTCGGTTTGGTGACTGTGCTCTTTCTGCCGCTCTTGTTATTCAGGAACTTAAAGATAAGGAACTTCAGAAACAGCGTGCTCAGTCAGTTATTAAAGCTATGGCGCGTTTCTTCTGGTTTACTGTTGAGTTTGGATTAATTCGTTCTGGAAATGAACTTCGTGCATATGGCAGCGGACTTTTGAGCTCTTATGGCGAACTTGAACATTGTTTGAAGTCACCGGATGTTCAGCGGTATCCTATTCAGCTCGAATGGGCTGTCAATCAGTATTTCGAAATTGATAAATACCAGCCTCTGCTGTTTATTATTGATTCTTTCGACCATCTTTTCTCTATGGTAGATGAACTTGAGAAGTGGGTTAAAAACGGAAAGGTGAATAATGTTTCTCCTGGCGAACCTTATGTTAGTGACGCAGATATAGAAAGTTTTCTGCATGCAAAACCTTAAGTTTGTTCTGTAAAATTATAAACCCCTTAAGATTTAATCTTAAGGGGTTTTTGTATTCTATGTATGGTTTTTCTATTTTCTCTTAGCTGTAAATACTCCGTTTGGCTGATTTAATATCAGTTCATTTGCCTTATCTCCGTCAATCACAAATTTTGTGCTGTATCCGTCAAGGTTCTTTATGTTGAAGTTTTCATTCCCAATAGGTACTAATTCGTAATCAGGTTGTCCCGGAACAGTCATTATCAAAGTAGTCTCTCCTCTTAATGCTATTTTAATTACCGCTCCGCTGATTTCATATTCTCCCGTATATTTTAGTAAATCGTTCTTGCTCGTTTTCACTGTCTCTACCACCCTCTTAAACTCTATATCCTTAACTCCGTCCTGTAATGGTGCAGTCAATTTATTAATCTCTCCTTTTTCCGAAGTGTGAAATGTTATTTTCATCTTTCCTAAATCATCTTTTTCTGAACCTGTAAATATATCATAATGGTAATGTGTAAAAACTCCGTTTATTCCGTGAAAGTTAATTCCAAGGTCATCACCTTTCACCGTTACTTCAATCTCTCCGTATGCAGGATGTGTGTACTTGCCTGCATAATCCGAAAGCTTGTGCGATGGTGTTGTTCCTTCCACTCTGTTAGGGTCTGGTTTTCCTTCATTCTCTTTCTGTGAGTCCTTTGCCTTCTTTATCTGTTCAAGCAGTTTCTTGTTCCAGTCTGTTTCGCTAAGCCCTGTAATTCTGTCTATCGTATAGTTTCTTACTACTGAAGTAAATGGAGTTGCGTTCATGTTTGTAAGTACCACTATTCCGGCACTGTCTTTCGGAAGCAGACATACCGAAGCTGAAAAACCGTCAATGTTGCCGCCGTGCTCTACTCTCAGATGCCCTTTGTACGATGTTATCATCCATCCCATTCCATACGAACTGTAAAATACTTCATCAGTAATCCCCGATGGCATCACCATCTGCGGCGACTGCATCTGATTTATTGAAGCTTCCGACACTATCTGCTTATCTTTAAACTTTCCTCCGTTCAACTGCATCATCATCCAGTTTGACATTTCTGTTACGTTTGAATTTATCGATCCCGCTGGTCCTGTAGCCACAATGCTTCTGTATGGTATTTCTTCCACTTCATCATTTTTCTCTGAATATGGTTTTGAAAAATCATTCGCTTTCTGCATGTCATAAACAGAGAAATTTGTGTTTTTCATTTCAAGCGGGTTTAGTATTCTTGCCTGCGTAAACTCTTCCCAGCTTTTTCCGTCAACTAATTCTACCAGATATCCTGCCACCATAAACATACCATTCTGATACTGCCACTTTTCTCTGAATCCCGCATTCGGTTCAAG
>CAIUQV010000067.1 GCA_903901375.1 uncultured Ignavibacteriota bacterium | reverse complement strand
GGGATTATTATCAGGCATGATGTTGACAGAAGAGCGAAAAATTCTTTGAAGAAAGCACTGCTTGAAAATTCACTGAATATAAATTCTACTTATTATTTCAGGATTAAAAATTGTTCATTTAAGAAAGATATTATTAAAAAGGTTTCAGCACTCGGGCATGAAATTGGTTATCATTACGAAGAACTATCTACTTTTAATAACAACAAAGAAAAGGCTTTGAGTGAGTTTAAAAAGAATTTAAAGACTTTTCGCAATTTATCTGAGATAAAGACTGTAGCAATGCACGGAAAACCTACGTCACGAACTGATAACAGAAATCTTTTTGTTAATCAGGATTTGAATGAAATGGATTTATTAGGTGATGCTTATTTATCGATTGATTATTCTGATAAATATTATTTTTCTGACACAGGCAGAAGCTGGTCAAATTCATCCAGAGCAAACTACAGAGATTATGTCAGTTCTTTAAAAACAGAACCTATCAGAAAATCGAACGATCTGATAAGATTTATTAAGAGCAATAAACCTCAGATTATCTTCCTGATGACTCATCCTGAAAGGTGGAACGACAATCCCGTAAATTATACAATGTACTTTATCAGAGATACAGTAATGAAGACAGGTAAAAGGTTTTACAGATACTTTGTAAATTAGTATGTGCGGAATATTCGGAATAATAGGCGAAATAGAATCTAACAGTTTAAAGCATTTAAGGAAGGATTTGGAGCATCTGTTTCTGTTATCTGAATCACGTGGGAAAGAAGCATCCGGTCTGGCATTTTCATACGATAAAGAGATACATGTTCTGAAAAAAGATATACCTGCTTCAAAATTAATCAGAGAAAATGATTTTGCTAGTTTATTTAAAACGATTGATACCGTTGATGAGAAATTTAAATTTGAATTCATTGGGCATTCGAGGCTTGTTACTACAGGTAGTGAAGAATATGAATATAATAATCAGCCTGTAATTAAGAATGATAATGTAGTAATTCACAATGGTATAATTACAAATTTTGAAAAACTATTTTCTGAAAACAATGAATTAGAAAAACAGTATGAAGTTGATACAGAAATAATCCCTTCTCTTTTTAATAAGTATTTTCTTCGAAACCACAATCCTACAGAAAGTATCAAGGAAGTATTCAGTCAGATAGAAGGTGCTGCTTCAGTTTGTCTTCTAAATTCAGATTATGATTTGTGCATAATTGCTACTAACAATGGGTCCTTGTATTATAATATTGATGATAATAAAATAGTGTTTTCTTCTGAAAGGTATATACTGGGAAAATATCTTTCAAGGTCCGTGATATTTAAAAATCATGGGATAAATCAGCTGCATCCGAATTATTGTTTGATATACAACGGGAGTTTTCATAATCTTTATGAAACAGAACTAAAGCAAAGTGCTAATACTGAATTAACTTTAAGCATAAGAAAGAGGGAAATAGTTTCACATAGTGTTAGTAAATATGCTGAGAAAAAAGATATAAATATTAATTCAATAAACCCTAATTGCTTTGAAGATGTTTCGGCTCAAATTTCAAAATTAGTCAGGTGTAAAAAGTGTATCCTTCCGGAAACTTTTCCATTTATAGAGTTTAACAATGAAGGTGTTTGTAATTACTGTTTAAATTACAAAAAGAAATTTACTGCTGATGAAGCCGAATTAAAGGAAAAGGAAAATCAGTTGATTGATTTTGTTGATGAGTACAGGAGAAAAAACTCGTATGATGTTATAGTCCCATTTAGCGGGGGCAGAGACAGTAGCTTTGGGTTGGATTATATCAAGAATGTTCTCAAACTAAATCCTGTTACGTTTACATATGACTGGGGAATGATAACTGATTTAGCCAGACGAAACATTTCCAGAATCTGCGGTAAATTAGGAATTGAAAACATATTGGTTTCAGCTGATATTAAAAAGAAGAGAGATTACATCAGAAAAAATGTACTTGCCTGGCTGAAGAAACCGGAACTTGGGATGATACCTCTTTTTATGGCAGGTGATAAACAGTTTTTCAGGATTGTTAATGTATTGAAAAGTCAGAACAAAATTAAGTTGAATATCTGGATGACAAATCCGTTAGAGAATACCGATTTTAAAACCGGATTTGCCGGAATAAAACCTAATTTTTCAAAAGAACGGATTTATGATTTAAATTCTGTAGAAAAAGTTAATCTTGTATCGTATTACTTAAAGAACTTTATTACAAACCCTTCATATCTGAACACTTCGATATCTGATACTATATCTGCTTTCTTCTCTTATTACACATCAGAAAGAAAAGACTATATTCATCTTTTTAAATACTTGTACTGGGATGAAAATAAGATAGAGAATTATTTGATTAATGAGTATAACTGGGAACTTGCGACTGATACTAAATCTTCCTGGAGGATAGGTGATGGAACAGCAGCATTTTACAATTACATTTATAATACTGTTGCCGGCTTTACTGAAAATGATACTTTCAGGAGTAATCAGATTCGGGAAGGAATGATATCAAGGGAAACGGCTCTGAACAAAGTTGTAGAAGAAAATCAACCAAGGCAAGAATCCCTAATATGGTATTTTGATGTTCTTAAACTGGATTATAAAGAATCAATTAATATAATAAATAGAATTCCAAAATTATTTTAATACACTATTTGAAGAAATTTGACGAAAAAACAGCCACTTCTCAAGAATTATGGGATTATTGCTTATGCGAATATAACAGCAGAAATTTAATTACTAAAAAACTTATTAATAATTTTTATTCTAAGTTGGGAAAAATATTAAATACTTTTGCATGCGACGAAAAAGTGCTTGAGGTAGGATGTGGCGCAGGTGAATCATCAAGGAAAATAAGAGAATCAATAAAAAAGAATTGCTTTGAAGTCTCCGATTATGATGAAAGATATGTTAAATTATTAAAGTCTGAAAATCTGGATTTCGAAGTAACAGTTGAATCGGTTTATAGTTTGAAAAGAAAAGATAAAGAGTTTGATAGAGTAATAATGCTTGAAGTATTAGAACATCTTGAAAATATTGATTTAGCACTTGAAGAACTTTTTAGGGTGGCTAAAAAGTCGGTGATTATATCAGTTCCAAATGAACCTTTGTGGAGAATATTAAATATGTTTAGGTTTAAATATTTACTTCATCTAGGTAATACACCAGGGCATATTAATCATTTTTCTGAAAAATCTTTAAAGAGAATTATCTCAAAATATGGAAAAGTTAACAAAATCTATAAACCACTACCTTGGATAATATTTGAATGTAAAGTAATTTGATCAAGAGTCTTCAGAATAAATATTCTATATCAGAAAAACTTAAAGTTGATACATTTTGGAATTTGTTTAGTTATTTAATAATTGGACTATGTGGAATTACTTTACCGTTACTAACAGCGAAATATTTTAACCCAAACATTTTAGGAATCTTAAATACTTCGTTAATTATTTTAACTATATGCTCACAAATATCTGGTTTTGGAATACATTTCTCTGTATTAAAATATGTGTCTGAACATTATAAAGATATTGAAAAAGTATGCACAATAATGCTAAGTTCTTTGTTATTAGTTTCTTTTACTTCATTAATATTCACTTTGTTGTTTTTCATTCTGATTAATCCAATTAACTCTTTATTCCCTGAAAAAAACATGTATATGGGTCTACTGTTAATTACTCCTGCTTTGTATTTACTGTCAGTGAATAAGGTTTTACTTGGATATTACAATGCTAATAGAAAAATGAAGTTATTTGCTATTGTAAATACCGTAAGATATCTTAATTGGATAATAGTGCTATTAATTTTCATTATACATGATCTTCCATCTTTATATCTGCCAATATTGTTTGCGATTTCAGAATCAGTTGTTTTTCTTATAAATTTACCAGTCGTACTTTTCTTTTTCAAATATTATGATTCTAAGAATTTACGTAATTGGGTAGAAAAACACTTTACTTTTGGAATTAAAGCTATGCATGGGGCAATATTTGTAGATTTTAACTCAAGAGCTGATGTGCTTGCTGTTGGTATTTTTACTAATACTTACATGACAGGAATTTACACAATAGCCTCTATGTTAGTTGATGGATTTATACAATTGACTATAGTTTTAAGAATAATAATCAACCCACTTATAACAAAGTATTATGTCGAGTTCGGTAAAGGTGAGTTATTAATGCAGCTCAAAAAGGGAAAGCTGTTATTTTACATTATAGGTACACCTTTGATTATTTTTACTATCATCTTATTCCCATTTATTATAGATATTTTTAATATTAGCTCCGATTATAAAATTGCATATCTACCTTTAATAATAACCTTAATAGGATTAATGTTGAGTTTTGGATACCAGCCATTTCAGATGATATTTGTGCAAACAGGATATCCGCTAGTCCAAACTGTTTTTTGGGGAGTGATATTATTCTTAAATATATTGTTATCGGTTTTCTTCGTATATAAATATGGAATCATTGGAGCTGGAATTGTATCATCAATTATATACTTAACTATACCTGTTTTACTAAATGTGTTTACTAATAAATTTCTTAAGTTCAAATTTTAATGAAATTGAACTTTAATAAATATCTTAAAAGTAAATTTACAGGATTCGAAGATGGATATGATGTATTCATAAAATCTATAACTATATACGTATTATTTTGGCTATCGGTTTTGTTTGTTTATACATTTCCTGTTGGTTTAGATAAATTGTTCTTCGCTATGATCTTGCTAATATTCTGGTTTTCGAAAATTGATTATTTCTGGTTTGCATTCTTTATAATCATATCTTTGTATCCCGGAAGTTTTTTTACTGAAAATTCGGGAGATGCTTTACGAAGATTACCAATTTATACAATAATACCAAAAGCATCATTTTCAGTCTTCGATATTTTTATGATTGTTTCACTAATAAAAGCAATTGTGAAAGGCAGGAAACTAAGGTTTAAAGATGTGTTAAATGTTAAATATGCTTCAATATTTATAATATATTTAGTGATAGTTTCTTTCTTTCATGGGTTTTCAGTGAAAACTTTTATAAGCCTTCCATTAAGGGGTTTATTTTTTTATACTTTCTTCTATTCTTTTCCTGCTTTAGTTTTCACCAAAAAAGACACATACAAGTTTATGTATATGTTTCTTCCTTTTGTATTTAATGAAGTGTTTTCTCAAATGTATCTGTTATCAACGGGGAGAAATCTTGTCACGGTATTTTATTCAAGTGCAACATCTACAGTTGTATATGATAAACTTATGGGTGATAACATCAGAGCTATAGCAAATGGTTATTCGATTATTATATTATCATTTATGTTCTCACTTTCTCTTCTCGAGAACTCGGAAATAGGTTCAAAAACTTATTTATTCGTGGTTATTATTGCTACAATTATTTCTATCATGCTTTCTGCGACAAGACAGACTATAATTATGATTGCTTTTATGTTTGTTTTGTATTTTATATTTGTGAATAAGGCAAAGCCTGGTATATTGCTGCAACTGCTTATTGCTACTATTGTTATATTCTTTATTATTGACGTTTTGAATGTTTTTAATCTTAGTAATATTCTGAATGCTTCTTTAAACAGACTGACGGGTGCTGTGGAAATAAAAGGAGGTACAATAGAAGCCGAGGATACTCTGGATTACAGATTGACAATAAGGCTGCCGATTATACTTGAAAGTATAAAACGAAGTTTGTTTCTTGGTTTCGGTTTCTCAGATGATTTTTTTCAGATATATGACGGACATTTGGGAGGAGTATTTGTCGGGATAATGCAGATGGGTATAATTGGCTACACTTCGTTGCTAATTTACATCGGCAGTATATACAAAACTGCAATATATTTTGCAAAAAGATTTGGAGATAACAATAGCTGTTCAAATGTAATCAAATCACTGCTTATAGGTATTAGTGGTTATGTTCTTGTAAATACTTTTATTGATCCTGTTATTATCTTTAATGTATGGGCAAAACCTCATGAGTTTTTTATATTAATAGTTCTGATATCACAATTTATCAAATTTGGTAAAATGGAGCATATTTATAAGAAGCGAATTTTGTTTAACAGGGTTACATAGGCAGATTAATTATTATAAGTATTTGAAGTCATTTAAACGAAATATTGTTCTTTTATATTTAGTGGTTTTCTTCACAGCAATATTTGCTTATGCTTATTTTAATTTGTTTGAGTTGTTGGTTGGTTTATCACCAAGACATGAAATAAAGCAGCATTTTTTGGAGAAAGTAAAATTAGAATTAATTGTCTTTTATTTTTTAGTAATTATCACTTTTCTCATATTTGCGTACATTCTGCCATATCTTAAAAATCATTTCTCTGTATTTAAAAAGTTTGCTGAGAAAATGACAATCAGCAGCGGAATACTGAGGAAAATTCTTTTTGTTGCTTTGGGTGTATATATATTTACTGCTCCATTATTTGTATTGTATTCTCTTGATGTTGGTACAGATGAATCTACATATGTTTATACAGGACAGCATTACTACAATTTCAATAAGTTCATGATTAAGTTTGATAATGAGAATTATCAAATCCCAAAAGACATGTTCCTGCAGAATATCCCGCTTGTTATTTTGAGACCATTTATGACTTATTCAGTGTATTTGATAAGATATGTTACGTATTTCTATTCAATGATGTTCGTTATAATCTTGTTTCTCTTTTTCAGGAAAAGTTATTCAACCTTAAGTTCTTTATTATTTTTAACTGTCATTGCTTCATATTCCGGTTTTGTGTTTCTCTCCGGGACTTCTTTCGGAGAAAATTCGGCTCTTTTATTTTCTTTAATTTCAATTTATCTTTTTAGTAAATATTATGAGACTAAAAAGTCCATTGGACTTCATCTGTCAGCCCTGCTTCTGGCATTATCCATAATAACCAAAATTCAACTTGGAATTTTTATTATACCTTCATTGATAATATTCTCAATATTAAATTATCTTAAAGGAGAAAAATACAAGCATTTTCTGCTCTTTCTTTCTGAAACCATACTATTTTCTATTGTTATAGTATCCTTTTTATGGCTGTGCAGTTATAATATTAAAGAAGTAAAGAGTCTTATTGCTTTTTACTATTCTGTAAGTATAAATAGTGTTACTTATGCTGAAAATTCTGTAAGTATACTAATGAATATTGAAAGATTCTTCAATTATCATATGCTGATATTCCTGCCTGTAGTAATTTATTACTTTTATGATAAAAAATTCGAAAAGTCGTTTGTAGAAAAATACTTCTTTCTCGTTTTCATTATGAATGCACTCTGGTATATCACAATGAAAGGATATAATTTCAGGTTTATGTATTTTGCACAGATTGGAATTCTGCTTTTAAGTATCAAACCAATTTCTTTGATTTACGAGAACAGTTCTATAAAGCTCCGAAATACACTTAAGTTATTTTTGGCAGTTTTGCTTGTAGTAGGAATATTACAGAATATTAAATTAACGATTAATGGTGTCAGTAATGACTATCTTTTTTCGCTTAATGGCAATAATCCTTTAAAAACTTTCTTTAAGTTTAATCACAACAATGATCAGAAGGAATTTTATGATAAAGTGAAAACTATAATAAACAATAATGAACCTGTTTATTATGTAGGAGCAGAATTTGAAGTGATGGCATTTATTCCAAATAAGTTTTATACGTTTGATATTACTACATATAATCCTGATTTACAGATAAAGTACATAATAAGAACATCAATTAATGATCAGTTGGATATAAATCTTAGTGCTAATGATTTTTTAAAAAATAATTGTGATAAGATTTATGAAAAAGGATTATACAGTTTATATAAAATTAAATAAAAGATTATGAAGGTTGTAATTCTTTGCGGTGGAATGGGTACCAGGTTAAGGGAAGAAACTGAGTTTAAACCTAAACCTATGGTTGAGATAGGCGGAAAACCTATATTATGGCATATTATGAAAATATATTCTTATTATGGTTTTAACGAATTCGTACTTGCTTTGGGATATAAAGGGAGTTATATCCGTGATTACTTTCTGAATTACAAATATTATAATTGTGATTTAACGATTGAAGTTGGGAGAGAAAGCGAAATTACTTTCCATGACGGAATAAAAGAAGACTGGAAAGTTACGTTAGTTGACACAGGTGAAGAAACGATGACCGGTTACAGGTTAAAATTGTGCAGAAAGTATATTGATGGGGATTCATTTATGCTAACATACGGAGATGCTGTTAGTGATGTTAATGTTAAGGAATTACTTGATTTTCATAAAAAGCAAAAAACTATTGCAACAGTGACTGGTGTTTACCCTTCGTCAAGATTCGGGGATCTTGAAGTCTCCGGTAATCATGTTACAAATTTCAAAGAAAAGTTGAAGGACTTTAATAACAAAAATCCAATTAATGGTGGTTTCTTTGTTTTTAATAAAGAGATTTTTAATTATATCGAGGATTCTCCTTTGTGCGACCTTGAAAAGAATCCAATGTCTAAATTAACGTCAGAGAATCAACTGTCATTTTATAATCATAAAGGTTACTGGCAATGTATGGATACTTACAGAGATTTTTTGATTCTTAATAATGAATGGAAGAATAATCCGCAATGGAAAATATGGGAGTGAAATTTGTTTGAATGTTACAGAAATAAGAAAGTTCTGATTACGGGTGTTACCGGATTCAAGGGAAGCTGGTTATATGTCTGGTTAAATAAAATTGGAGCAGATGTTTCAGGTTTCGGATTACTCCCTGAAACTGAGCCAAGTTTATATGAAGAATTGGGTATGAAGTACGATGATAAAATACTAATCGGTGACATCAGGGACAAAAATTTCGTTAGAAATATTATTTCTGAATGCAAACCGGAAATAATTTTTCATTTAGCGGCTCAGCCAATAGTAAATATATCCTACGAAAACCCTGAAGACACATTTCAGACTAATATAAACGGGTTAATTAATCTTTATGAAGTTATCAGGAATGAGAATTTTGTTAAGTCTCTGGTAGTTGTTACCAGTGATAAATGTTACAGGAATACAGAAGGTAAAAAAAGTTTTTCGGAAGAAGATGCACTTGGCGGAGTTGATCCATACAGTGCGAGTAAATCTTGTGCTGAAATTATTTCAAATTCGTATGCGCTATCATTATTAAAAGATAATGATATTTTTATTAGCAATGTCAGAGCCGGAAATATTATCGGCGGCGGAGATTGGTCCAGATACAGATTAATCCCAGATATAGTAAAAGCAATAGTTCAAAAGAAAAAATTATACATCAGATATCCTGATTCAGTAAGACCCTGGCAATATGTGCTGGACGCATTGAGAGGTTATTTAATGGTAGGTGAAAGAATGATTAAAAGGGATATCGATAAAGTTACTTCATTTAATTTTGGTCCAAGTGATAATTCACTTTTTACAGTTATGGATATTGTAAATACTTTTGTCTCAACATTTGAAATTGGAGCAGATGATATATTGGAGATAGAGAATCCCGAATATTACGAGTCATCTTACTTACAGTTAAATAGTACAAAGGCAAACCAGATTTTAAACTGGTCACCGGTAGTAGATACGTCATATTGTATAAAACTTACATCCGAATGGTATAAGGAATATTATTCAGATTCTAAAGCTGGAAATATAATTTTAAAATATATAAACGAATACATAAATTTATTAAATCAATGAATATTATTGAGAAAAAAATCAAAGGAGTATTTGAGATTTCATTGTCACCTCAGAACGACGAAAGAGGATTTTTTATGAGATCATATGATAACAAGATATTTGATTATTTTGGGATTGACAGAGTCTGGGTTCAGGAAAATCATTCCAGGACGGATAAAAAGGGAGTATTAAGAGGACTCCATTTTCAAAGATACCCATATGAAGAATCAAAACTGATAAGATGTATTAAGGGTTCAATATACGATGTGTATGTTGATTTAAGGAAAAAATCCCCGACATTTGGAAAATGGGATTCAGTAGAACTTTCCGAGCAGAATCGTAAGATGCTCTTTCTTCCCAGAGGATTTGCACATGGTTTTTGTACTTTAAGCGAAGTCAGTGAAGTTGTTTACAAAGTAGATAACTATTACAATAAAGACAACGAATCAGGTTTAATATGGAATGATAAAGACCTTCATATTTCCTGGCCTGTTGAAGATCCGATACTTTCTGAAAAGGATAAGAAAAATTCAACATTTGCTGAGTTTGTTACAAAATCAACTAATGAGGTGGACGAAATATGTCTGTAAGATTATTTGCTCCATATCTGGGCGAAGAAGAACTGAATGAAATAAGAGATTCCTTTGCAAAGTCGTGGATTGGTCTTGGTGAGAAGGTGGCAGCTTTTGAGTCTGCATTTTCCGAATATCTGAATTGTAAAAATAGTATAGGTGTAAATTCCGCCACTGCTGGATTACATCTTGCACTTAATGCTTTTAAATTCAATAAAGGAAAGAAAGTTCTTGTTCCTGATATTACTTTTGCTTCTACGGCATTTGCTTCTGTATATAATGGGTTAGAACCTGTATTTGTTGATGTGAATGAAGATACTGTTACGATATCGATTGATGATTTAATAAAGAAATACAGTAAAGATTGTGTTGCTGTAATGCCGGTTCATTATGGCGGACAGCCTGCAGAAATGGAAAAAATTACAGACTTTGCCAGAGATAATAATTTAAAAGTAATAGAAGACTGCGCACACACTATAGGTGCAAGTTATAAAGATAAAAAATTAGGATTATGGGGTGAAGTTGGTTGTTTTAGCTTCGAAGAAAAGAAAGCTATGACAACGGGTGATGGTGGAATGATTTGTACCAATGATGATGGCATTGCTGAGAGAATAAGAGCTCCAAGATGGCTGGGTATAGATAAAGATACTTATAAAAGAAGTTCGGGATATACGTCCATTAATGAGCTTGATGTTAAGCACTGGTACTACGATATAAATGAATTAGGTTTTAAGTATAATATGAACGATCTGTCAGCCGCAATTGGTTTGGTTCAGCTAAAAAAACTTGACTGGATGAATAAAAGGCGGAGTGAAATTATCAGAAAGTATCTTGATTTGATGAAAGACTTAAACTATACAAAACCGATTTTACCTTTTGAACCGGAAAATTATTCTTACTGGTTATTTGGAGTCAGATGCGGGAAAAGAGATGAACTAATAAAATATCTAAAATCAAAGAAGATTTCTACTGGTGTGCATTATGTTCCACTTACACAGGTAAATTATTTCAAACAATGGAAATCAGATTGTCCTGTTGCTGAGAATATCTGGAATGAGTTTGTTACACTACCTTTGCACGTGATGCTGACCGATAAGGAAATTCAATTAGTTGTTGATAGTTTATATGAATTTGAAAAGAAAAATTATTAGAATTTGAGTTTCCCTAAAGTTGTAGTATTAATCCTGAGTTATAACGGCAAATATCTTTTGGACGATGCAATAAGTTCTTATCTGCAAAACGGATACAGTAATTATGAAATTTTAGTAATTGATAACGGTTCAAGTGACGGAACGGAGGAATACGTTAATAATAATTTTGAAAAAGTATTTGTAAGCAGACTCGAAAAAAATCAGGGATATTCCGGAGGTTTTAATTTCGGACTTAATATTGCGTTCAATGAAATGGACGCAGACTATGCTTTGATTACTAATAATGATGTGATTGCTGATAAAGATATTATTTCGGAATTGGTGAAAGTAGCTGTAACGGATGATAAGATTGGGTTTACAACCGGTAAAGTCTATTTCAACGAAAAGAAAGATACATTGCAAACTGTGGGTATGAGTTATGACCCTGTAAGATTAAATGGCGGACATATAGGGAATGCAGAAGTTGATAAAGGACAGTATGACGAAGTTACTGAAAGATATTTTGCCGATGATGTTTTCACAATGGTGAATAAGAATTTATATAAAGAGATCGGCGGGTATGATACAGAGTTTGTTTTGCAGGCAGAGCAGTTTGACTGGCAGATGCGAGCAAAGCAAAAAGGTTACAAGATAATGTTCACTCCTCACGCAAAACTCTGGCATAAGGAAAGTATGACAATCGGGAGACATTCCCCAACAAAACTTTATTACGATGCAAGAAATCCTATGATAGTTTTGATGAAATACACTGAACCAATTGATTTCAGAAAATACTTCTGGCTGCACTTAAAGAAAGATACATTAAGGTCTTCACTCGTTAACATTAAGCACTTTCATTTCAGGATAGCATTAAACATATGGCTTGGTTTCTTTTCGGGAATTAAGTGGGGAATAAAGAATAAGAAATTAACTTTGAAACATATTTTCTAATGGGTATAGGAATCAGAAAAACAATTTTTAAAATCTATTCAGAATTTAAGGTTTATCAATTTGGCTGCAGGAAATATATGTTTGGCTTCGACACTGCAAACCAAATGATATCCTGTTTAGATAAAATAACTCTTCTGAAAGTTCTCAGGAAATACGGTGCATCAATAGGGGAGAATTGCGATATCGAAAGCGGATTAACTTTTCATAATTGTCAAAATTATAAAAATCTGTACATTCGTGATAATGTTCACATCGGGAAGAATTGTTTCTTTGATTTAGCCGATGAAGTGCGGATTGAATCGAACGTTGTTGTTTCTATGAACACAAGTTTCATCACACATATAAATATGAAGAAATCAGAACTTGAAAAATTATACAAACCAAAGACAGGAAAAATTAGTATAGAAAAGAATACATACATCGGTGCAAATTGTTCTTTGCTGATGGATTTGGAACTTGGTGAAGGTTGTTTTGTCGCTGCAGGCAGTGTTGTCACAAAATCTTTCGAAAGTAATTCTTTTGTTGCCGGAGTTCCCGCAATTTTTAAGAAGAAGGTTACGGGTTAATGTTAGCTCAGAAATTAGCATTGAGTTATTCCAGTAAGATTGCAGTGCAAGCTGTTCAAATGATTGCAATGTTTATCGTTGCAAGAATTGTCGGCCCTACTGTTCTTGGAACTCTTGCATTTGGCTTAGCTTTTGTTTCAATGTTTCTGTTCATCGCTGATCTGGGTCTGGGCTCTGCTCACATAAAGTTAATATCTGAGGGGCAGGACGAAGGCAAATGTATTGGTACTTTTGCAGTTCTGAAGTCCTTACTCATATTGGTATTTTCGCTTTCGGTTCTTGGTTACTATTTTGTGCAGAAGTACATACTGAATATCGCTTTTGAAAGCAAAGAACACGAATATGTTATACTTATTTATCTCGTGATTACGACCATCAGTCAGTTTATGGCGATTCCAAGCACTACTTTTGCCGCTAAGACAGAGCAGGCAAAGCAGGACATACCGAATTTTATTCAGATAACACTCTATCAGATTCTCAGAATTATTTTTGCTGTTCTGGGTGCAACTGCCGTTGGACTTGCAATCTCGAACTTAGCCGCAGTTGTGCTCGTTATTCCTTTGTATCTGTATCTCTTCAAGGATTATAAATTCGGAAAGTACGATAAAGAATTAGCGATGAAGTATTTTAAAATATCGCTTCCGCTTCTGATAGTAACAATCGTTCAGACTATCATATATTCTACTGACAGGGTGATACTTCAGTATTTAACAAACTCTGAAGAAGTAGGTTATTATTCCGCAGGTTTTTCCATCGGTCAGTTTATCAGGCTGATAGAAGCATCAGTCGGACTGCTTTTCTTTCCGATGTTTTCAGCATTGATTGCAAAAGGAGAGTTTGAAACCATTAACAGCAGAATTAACAAGTATGAAAGGTTCAACGTAATTTTCATTCTGCCGCTCGTATCAGCAATTTCCATATGTTCGGATTTAGTAGTGAAGCTTGCACTCGGGCATAAATACCTGGATACAATACCGGTTCTGGGATTTATAAATATTTCAATGTACATTTCAGTTGTCACACTTCCATACATGAATCTGATTTCCGGAAAAGGTTTGTTCAGACAGTCAGCATACATTTATTTGTACTCGCTGATTGTGTATGCAGTATTTGCTTATGTGCTTGTTTCACCTTCAGTATTTAATCTGAAAGGTGTTGGAATTGCAGGCTCGCTGATTGCAGTAAACATATTTCTCGGAATTCTTTTTGCTTTTTACTCGAAACGAAAAATGCCCGATGTACATTTGTTTCAAAGCAAGATAATAATGTTTTACGGAATTGCACTTAGCCTGCTCTTTCTCGTAGTGTATCTGTATATGGACACGATGTTTTCGCATATCATCACAGCAATTGGTTATTTGCTCGTGTATTTTGGTGTGGGGTTTCTTGCAAAGATGTTTAAGCCGGAAGATTTGCGGATGGTATTTGAGCTCCTGAATTCAAAAAAACTCTTAGGTTATATAAACTCCGAAATGAAAAATAAGAAATAATGGAATTAAAAGATAAAAGAATACTCGTTATTGGCGGTGCAGGATTTATAGGAAGTTATGTAGTTGGTGAATTGCTGAAAGAAGATGTGAAAGAGGTAATCATTTTTGATAACTTCACAAGAGGTAAGATGTCTAACATTGCAGAGCATCTGAAAGATGAAAGATGTATTGTAAACCCCACCGGAGGCGACGTGCGGGACGTAGACATTCTGAACAAAGCAATGGAAGGAATTGACTACGTTGTTCATCTTGCAGCGATGTGGCTACTTCACTGCAAAGATTTTCCGGGAACGGCATTCGACGTGAACATCAAAGGTACTTACAATGTACTTGATGCCTGCGTGAAAAATAATGTTAAGAAGCTAATTTATTCATCTTCGGCTTCGGTGTATGGAGATGCAGTGGAAATACCGATGAAAGAAAGCCATCCCTTCAACAATAAAAATTTCTACGGTGCTACAAAAATATCAGGCGAGGCGATGTGCACTGCAATAAACGACCGATACGGGCTTGAAGTTATCGGACTGCGGTACATGAATGTTTACGGACCGAATCAGGACCAGAACGCCGCATACACCGGAGTGATTCCTATTATGCTGAACAAGATTTCAAAGAACGAAACGCCTGTGATTAACGGCGATGGAAGTCAGGCATACGATTTTATTTACGTGGAAGATGTTGCACGAGCAAACGTTCAGGCGATAAAGTCAGATGTTCCTTTCGGTTTTTACAACGTCGGTTCGGAAGTGCAAACATCCATCAAAGAGTTATGCGATTTAATTTTGCGAATGAAAAAATCCAAACTGAGCGTTACATACAAGCCGTATACGGAGGACGATGCACGTCAGTTTGTGAAAAACAGAATAGGCTCGAAAGCAAAAGCTGAAAACGAAATCGGTTTTCTTTACAAATATTCACTTGAAGAAGGTTTGCAAAAACTTATAGACTGGCGAATCAGCACAGGAGTTGACGCAGTATGAAAATACCAATAGCAAAAACATTATTTACGGAAGAAGACTACGACGGCGTAAGAAAAGTACTTGAGTCGGGCTGGGTTGTGCAGGGTCCGAAGGTAAAAGCTTTCGAAGATGCGTGGTGCGAATTCACCGGCGCGAAGCACTCCGTTGCAGTAACAAGCTGCACAACAGCGCTGCATCTTGCATTGATTGCCGCCGGCATCAAAGCGGGGGACGAAGTTATCCTTCCCGCATTCACCTGGGTTGCAACTGCAAACGCAGTCGAGTACACCGGAGCAGTGCCGGTCTTTTGCGACATAGATTTAAGCACATTTAACATAGATGTTGAAAAGATTGAAGCACTCATAACGAATAAAACAAAAGCAATCATACCCGTGCATCTTTTCGGACTTGCAGTGAATATGGAAAGTGTACTTTCCATCAGCAAGAAACACAATCTGAAAGTTATAGAAGATGCCGCCTGCGGTTTTGGAGCAACTTACAACAATGTTCACGCTGGAAACTTTGGCGACTACGGCTGTTTTTCTTTTCATCCGCGCAAAGCAATCACCACCGGCGAAGGCGGAATGATAACAACGAACAATTCTGCGGACGCAGAGACGTTGCGCTCACTTCGCGACCACGGTGCATCGGTTTCCGACCTGATGCGTCACGAAGGAAACAAACCTTATTTGCTTCCAGAGTTTCCGCACCTTGGCTATAATTACAGAATGACTGATGTACAGGCATCGCTCGGAGTATCGCAGATGAAACGCGCTGCCGAAATCTGTGCACGCCGGAACGAAGTCGCAAAGATTTTATCGGACGGCCTAAAAAATATCGAATGGC
>CAIUQV010000066.1 GCA_903901375.1 uncultured Ignavibacteriota bacterium | reverse complement strand
GACTATCTTATCTTTTTCTTATGTCTGTTCTTTCTAAGTCTTTTCTTCCTCTTATGAGTAGACATTTTAGCCCTTTTTCTCTTTTTTCCGCAAGGCATTAAAGTTTGCTCCTTTCGTTAGTTAATTATTTTTTGATAAATTTTCTTGTACTACTGTCTTAAATTCTTTTGACACTTTAAACTTTGGAATGTATCTCTTCCCAAGCTGAAGTATCTCTCCGGTCTTCGGGTTGCGTGCTTTCATCGGTTCCCTGACTACATTTTTAAACGTACCAAAACCTCTTATCTCAATCGTCTCGTCTTTACAAAGACAATCAATCACCACGCTAATAAATCCTTCAATAACAATCTCAGCTTCTTTCTTGCTTATTCCGGTAGCATCAGAAATCTGTGCCGCTATTTGTGCCCTTGTCATTCCCATTTTTACCTTTCGAATTTATATTGCAAAACCGGTTTATTTAAAAATTCATTGTATACGTCTTCTTTTAATACTCTAATCTCATTGTTTGCCATATTCCCAATAATAAAATCAAATATATTTCTCTTGCCCTTTTCTTTTACTATCGCAGGTTCGCCGTCTATCTTTGCCATAACACCGGCTATTCTAATCGCATCTTCAAGAGTTCCGAGCGAGTCTACAAGCTTAATATCTTTCGCCTGTCTGCCCGTATAAACCCTTCCGTTTGCTATACTGCGCAATTCATCTTTGTCAATTTTTCTCTCTCTGGAAACCACATCAAGAAACTGTTCGTAACTGTCATCAACAATGTCCTGAAAATAAGCTCTGTCCTTTTCGTTGATTTCTCTCATCGGATTACCCGCATCTTTCAGGTCACCGCTTTTGATTGTAAAGTCTTTTATTCCAAGTTTATCCGTAAGTTCTTTGAAATTCATAAGCGATATAATCACACCTATGCTTCCTGTTAAAGTACCTGGATTTGAAACAATCAGACTTCCGCCGCATGCAACGTAATATCCGCCGCTTGCTGCGATAGAGCCGAAAGAAACGATAACCGGAATTCCTGAATCACGTGTCTTCTTCACCTCTTCATACATTTCCTGCGAAGCTGCCACTCCACCGCCGGGAGAATTTACGTGAAGAACAATTGCCTTAATGCTCTTATCTTCACGGTATTTCTTAAACTGTCTTACAATCGGTTTGGAATCTATGATAGTAAAATCAAGTTCTACAATCGCAATCTTGCCTTTGCCCGAACGTACTTCTTCATAATCAAAACCTTTATCACCGGTTTTCACAAGTGCAGTTGAAAACAGTATCAGAGATAATCCGGCAAACAGCAATGCAAACACTAAAATGCCTATTGCTATTCCCCAGAACCAGCGACCGCTTTTATTTTGATTACCGTTACTCAAAGATTAATTCAGTGCTGCTTTTTTCTGAACTGCTTCTTCCTTCTTTGCATTGTTACCCAATGCATCGTAAGTATTGATTAAAATCTCGTACGAATCTTTAAGAAGTTCTTTGCTCTTTGATGTTGATGTCAAAGATTCAATGTACTTAACTGTTTCGTTTAAGTATGGTTCGTATTCTGCTTTTGACTTTCCGTCCGTTGCAAGTTTAACTGCCATCTGATAATTGCAGTATCCACAGTTAAACTGAGAACTCTCGTAATATAAATTATCCTTTGGAATGTAAGGAATAGTCAGAACTTTTGCGAATATTGTAAGTGCTTTTGCATAATCTTCTGCCTGTCTTGATTTTAAGCCTGCAGCATACATTAATTTCCCAATCATTATTGCGTCATCTTTGCTCTTTGATTTATCAAGAATACTCTGGTAAATCTCGAGTGCCTTGTCAGTCTGCCCTACGTAATTGTATGAATCAGCTAATAACTGATATGCTGATATACTGTCTGGAATGATGCCTGTTGCAGCGGTAAAATTGCCAATTGCTCTTTTGAAATATACATTCGCACCTTCATTATCTTTCTTTTTCAACGAACCCAATCCGCTGTTATAATCGGTTATCCCTGCATTAAATTTATCAATCCAGTAGTTCTTAATCAAATTGTTATAATCAGCAGAACGTGAAGTTGCTTCTTTAAACGAAACTGCTGCTTCGGTATATTTACCAAGTTCAGTCTGTGAATAACCGAGCATATACCATGCTTCCGCATCTGTTTTATCCACTGCTAAACCTTTCGCTAATTCTGTTGCTGCTTTTTCCCAGTCTTTCTGACCATAAGCCAGTTTACCTGTTGTAGTTTCTGCCGGAGAACATCCTCCTATATAAATTGATATTGCTCCAATAAAAATAATAAGTCCTAAAAATAATTTTAAGGATTTCATAAAAATTTTACTCCGAATATTATATGTTTTAAAATGTCCATAAATATAATAAATATAAGATACTTAATCAATTTAGAAATGAATCCGGGGAATCTTTCTGAATACTCAAAATTTGCAGAGAAAATTGTTGGGTTTGTATACTCAACACAGGAATATTCTTTGAATCTAACAGTTACGGAAATAATAAATCGTAATTAACAAACTTTTGTTATTAATTTGCTTTTTTCCGTAATTTTCTGCTTTTTGAGAATAGTATTCAGCGTTTTATAAAAGCTACATTTTAACCAGGCTCTTTTTTTCCTCTTTTATTCTCAAAGCTGTTTTCAAAAGCCATTCTTTCCTGATTATTACTCTTTCCTTTGAAATTTTGTAGGGAAGATTTTCTGCCTTTTTAAACATATTACTCCTGATACTAATGATTCTTTGTAAATAATGAATGAAATTAAGAATAGCTGATTTAGTAAGCTCCTGTATTTTCTTACTTCTGTATATGTACCTTTTAAGTGCCTCAGATGCTCTGAATGCTTGTTTAAGGTCGGTTTTGTCATAGCAGGATTGAATTAGAAGTACTTTCGAAAATATGTATAATGTGCTCTCGCTCGTATCTATCTTCTCAAGTAATTCTACGGCCTTATCATAATCTTTCTCCGAATACCTTAATATTGCTTGGGAAGAGTTATAAATGTTCGCACGTAATGTCACATCTAATCTGGATACATATTCATTAACGTATTTACTCGCATAGTCATTTTCTTTGGCATCTGTACAGAGTATTGTTATTGCAATAAAATTCATCGGAGGTATTAACTTGCTCCTCTCCAGAAATCCTGATTTATCAATACTCTCAATCAGCTTATTATATACATTCCGGTCTATTTCAACTCCCGTATTGTACTTGAAAACAAGATATTCCAGCAAAAGATTAAAAATTAAATCCGTTATTCCGTAGAATAACTTATTATGGTTTCTTATAATAAACTCTGATAAATTGTAAATTCTCTCAACTTTGTCCTCTTCAAGAAGATAGCAAAATTCGGAAAACACCTTTAAGAATTTGTGCTTTTCCATCAGTTCCTTGTTCTTTGATATTAGCTCCCTTATCTTGATTTTGCTATCAGTGTATTTAATCTCACGGAATTTTCTTATCAGAAAAACTGAAGCATTTAATAAATTCAAAAATACATTTATTAAATTTGTAAGTTCTTCAATCTCCTTAAATGTTTTGATAGCAGATGGTGTATCCTGAATTCCCTTGAACATTCTGTATTCTTCATACAACAATTTTAGGTAGTCTGTCTGGAAGGCAATATCAGAAAAAATGTTCTCCTTTATGCCTTTCCTGAAATCTCTCAGGTTCAATGCAAAAATGTCACTTAATCCTCTTTTATTTATTTCCTTAAGTGTATAAAGCTTTTCTGGACTGTAATACAATTGTTGGTTAATCAGTGAAAAATACTTTTCTATAAGTTTGTTTAAACTGGATAACCTTTTCCTCGTCTTTAATTCGTCGTAAGGACTTTCGGGAAAAACATTCCTATGTATATATTCTAAATTTAATTTTTCCTGACTACGTGATTTAATAAAACTTATTAAAAATGTATATATTTTTATTAAAGATTTCCTTTCATTAAAGAAGGGTGAGTTAATAAACTTGTTGAATTCGGACAAATCCTTATCAGAAAAAGTTGAAAGCAATTTAATCGTTTTGTACTGATGTCCTGCCATTTATCATATTTTTGTTAAATATATTAATTCTATATTATTGATAATACACTAAATTTTTACATCATTTTTCTGGTTATATGTAAATTGTCGGTGGAACACTCTCTATAAAATGTCACAACTTTACGTTTCAAAATGAGACACCTGTTCTCAAAATGAGACTTCGGACTCCCTGGATTTATTTTCCACTGATCATGTTTCACAGTTTAAATATTTTAAACATTGTATCCTTTATTTGTAAATATATGGCACACCTATTGTCTGATAATATGTGTAGATGGCATAAATTAAAATCAACTCTTGGAATAACTGATATTTTATGTCACTGAAAATAAACTAAGGAGTAGTAAAATGTTTTTGTTTATATTTCCCAATACGGTCATTGCAGTATTGTTCTGCTTGAATATTTCATCCTGTGAAATATCGTATACTTTACCGGCTGTAAAATCTGCATATCATAAACCTCCTTCATAAATTAATTATGCCTTGTTTTATTTATTTCTATTGCGAGTATGAAATTAATTAAATGGTATGTTTAAAAATAATAAAAATTACAAATATGAAACAATTTAATGTACAAAGTATAGCGTGTAAAGTTATTAACGTATTCGTTTTCATCGTTATTATCTTTGCCGTTTCTGATATCAAATCTCAAACTAACGGTTGGAATTATATCGGAAACTCAAATATTTCTGGCTCAACTGCAAATTTCCAGAATCTGATGCTCAGAGGTAATGTCCCATACGTAATTTATCAGGATTGGTCGCAATCCGGAAGAAAAGCAACTGTTAAAAAATGGACTGGAACTGCCTGGACTACTGTAGGTTCTGCCGGCATCACCGATAATTATCCTTACTATATGTCAATGTCTGCCTCGTCAGACAGTTTGATATATTTTGCGTATCTCGGTACTAGCGGAATAGTTAAAGTGATGAAGTATGACGGAACATCATGGACTACGGTCGGAGCAAATCTAACTACAGCAGGCGGGTATTGGACTAATTTGCAATGTGATGATGCAGTTCCTGTAGTCGCATATCAGGACCAGTCAGTAAGCAATAAATTGTTCGTTAAAAAATGGAATGGAACTAGTTGGATTAACGTTCCTTCTTCAGTAACAACTGGCATTTCTGACGGAGCCGCTGATTATATTGATATGCATATTTCTGGCGATCATAATATTTATGTAGCTTATAAAGATGGTTCTGCTTCAAGTAAGGCTACAGTGAAAAAATTTAACGGTACCTCATGGAGTACTCTTGGAACAACAGGATTCACAACTGCAAAAGCCTCAATGTTGAAAATGGCATTATATCAAAACACTCCTTACGTTGCATATTATACTTCGGTTTCAGACGGTGGAGCAAATAAAATTTCTGTCCAGAAATGGAACGGGACAAGCTGGGAATTTGTGGGGGCTGAAAACTTCACTCTCGAAATGTATTACGACTTTGATATTGCATGTGGTCCGGACGGAGTTCCGTATCTGACTTATGACAACAACTCAAATAATAAACAAAGACTGCTTAAGTTTGACGGGTCAAACTGGGTTACAATAGGTGCTGCTGACGGATACACAGGTTATAGTGCATCATATCCTTCACTGAAAATTGCACCCGACAATGTACCGGTAGTCGCATTTATGGACGGAAACTCAAGCCCTCAATACACAACTTCAGTAATGTGGTATAAAACTCCCGTTGTATTAAGCGACCCGCCATATCAGCAAACCGGTGTTTCATTTAGTCCTGCAATGAAATGGTTTACAGCACCTTATTCGAAATACTATCTTGAAGTATCTGCGAACGGAAGTTTTAATCCTAAAGTTTTTTCAGACTCTACAATTACTGATACTCTAAAATCAATATCAGGATTAGCAGGTAATACATATTATTACTGGCGTGTTCGCGGTGTCCATTTTTATGGATATTCAACCCCTCAGTCAACTCTATGGTATTTCAAAACCGCACCTCCGGCTCCACCTGCGCCGGTTCTGATTTCACCTTCAAACGGCTCTACAAGTACTCCGCTTACATTCTGGATGTATTGGAATACTGCGAGCGGAGCAAATACTTATAAAATTCAGATTGCTACCGATACTATATTTTCTTTTCTTGCTTTAGATTCTACAATTTCTTCAACTTCAATTTATGTACCTTCAGGGAAGTTGACAAATGGTGTAAAATATTATTGGAGAGCTTGCGGTATAAACGAAGCAGGTCAGGGCGCATGGTCAACGTTTTGGAATTTTACCACAATACTTCCTGCCCCTGCTGCACCGACATTAGTTTCACCTTTAAACAACTCTTTAGACCTGAGCGTTACACCTTCTTTAAACTGGAGCAGCGTTTCATTCGCAGCATCTTACAGGATTCAGGTTTCTGCTTTCCCAACATTTACTTCGGTTTTTTATGATTCTTCGGGAAATACAGGTACTGGTGTAATCATACCCCCGGGCAGACTAACAACAAATATGCTGTATTATTGGAGAGTGAATGCAGTAAATACTTCAGGAACAAGCTCATGGTCATCAGTCTGGAACTTCACTACTGCACCAAATGTACCGAATGTCCCTGTACTTTCGTTTCCTGCTAATAATTCAACAGGACTGCCGCTCAACACCACTTTCAAATGGTATAAATCAATTGAAACTCTTGGTGACAGTCCCGATGCTATCAGTAAATACTGGTTCGAATACTCCACAGACTCAACATTTACCGCAGGAGTATTAATAGACACAACTCTTACTGATACGCTTAAATCAATAACCGGACTTTCCAATATAACTAAATACTGCTGGAGAGTTAAAGCCAAGAACCAGACCGGTTGGGGAAGCTTCAGCACAGTATGGAATTTTACTACTATCGTTCCTGTACCTTCAACTCCAACTCTTATCAGTCCGCTGAATGGTGCAACAGGCATTCCTCTAAGCTTATACTTACAATGGAATAAACCACAGTATGCTTCGGGTTATAACGTATTAATAGCAACTGATGAAGTTTTTACTAACATTGTTATTAACGATTCAACATTGACCGATACATTAAAATCACTGTCAAATTTGAATCCATTAACAACTTATTATTGGAAAGTTCGTGCAAAAAATAATTCAGGGTGGAGCACGTTCAGTAGTGCTAATTATTTTAAGACAATTGGTGTGCCGGGACAGATTACACTATCATCACCTGCAAACAATTCCGTCTCTCAGCCCGTCAACCTTTCTTTTACTTGGTTCAAAGCTGTAAATCAAACTTACGATCCAAATATCACTTCTTTCTCATACTGGTTTGAAATTGCTACTGATGCAGGTTTTGCTAATATTGTAACTAAAGATACTCTTTTAACTGATACTGTGAAATCTGTTGCAGGACTATTTAATGCCACAGATTATTACTGGAGAGTAAAAGGTAAAGGTACAGTTGGATGGGGTGTCTTTAGTGCGGGTTGGAAATTTACAACTATCGTGCCTATACCTGCTGCTCCAATACTCGTTAGTCCTTTGAATAATTCTATGAATAATCTTTTGAATCTTAATTTAGTCTGGAACAAACCTTCATACTCAACTTTATTTAATGTTGTTGTTTCTACTAATATAAGTTTCACTAACATAATATTAAACGATTCAACCCTGACAGATTCAGTAAAAGCAATTTCAGGTCTTCTGAATGGCACTACCTACTACTGGAAGGTCAGAGCTAAAAATATAGCAGGTTGGGGATCCTTCAGCAACGTCTTTAATTTCACTACACTCGGAATACCTTCAACTGTTGTTCTGGCTTCCCCATCTAATAATGCAACAAATCAGTTTACTAATATTACTTTCAAATGGTTCAAAGCAAATGACAATGTTCCTGTCAATGATCCGAAAGCAATTACGAACTACTGGTTTGATGTTGCATCAGATTCTCTGTTCGCAAATATCATCACAAGAGACAGCTCTCTTACTGACACCACTAAATATGTTACAGGTTTAAGTTACATCACTAACTATTTCTGGAGAGTAAAAGCAAAGAATCCGACTGGTTGGGGAGTATTCAGTTCGGTCTGGAAACTTACTACTGTACCTCCTGTACCTGTTGAACCAGTACTCTTAACCCCTGCAAACAATTCGGAAGACTTGTCTGTTACTCCGGCACTCGACTGGAATGAAGTTACATATGCTTCAAGTTACAGAGTACAGATATCAACAAGTGCTTCATTTACTACTACGGTCTATGATACCGCAGGTTTAAATTCGTCATCTATTATAGTCCCTTCTGGAAAGTTAACCACAAATACACAGTATTACTGGAGAGTGTCAGCAACTAATATTTCAGGCACAAGCTCTTACTCCGTTGTTTGGAATTTCACAACTTCGCCGAACGCGCCAAACGTTCCTCTCCTTTCGCAGCCGGCAAACAGTGCTACTGGACAGCCAACAACAATTACATTCAAATGGTATAAAGCAATTGAAACTTTTGGCGACAGTCCTGATGAAATAAGCAAATACTGGTTTGAACATTCAACGGACTCTACTTTTGCAAACGTAATAGCAAGAGATTCATCTCTTACTGATACAACAAAAACTCTCTCTGGTCTTAATAATATAACAAAGTATTTCTGGAGAGTTAAAGCAAAGAATCAGACGGGATGGGGAAATTTCTCATCGATTTGGAATTTCACTACTATTGTACCTCTGCCTGTTGCTCCGGTACTTTCTCTGCCGCTAAATAATACTACAGGTGTTGTTCTATCTCCGGTGCTTACATGGAATTCAGTATCTTTTGCTGTTAGTTATAGAATTCAGGTATCTGTAGATTCTAATTTTACAACAACTCAATGGGACACTTCAGGTGTTACAGGTATTAATGCAACAGTGCCTGCTGGTAAACTGACTGGCTTAACAAAGTATTATTGGAGAGTGAATGCAGTAAATGAAAACGGCACTGGTAACTGGTCATCTGTTTGGAATTTTCGTACTTTGCAAAACCTTCCTTTGAACCTGAAAGTTTATCTTGAAGGATTCTGGAATGGAACAACACAGGTAACTGATTCAGTAACAGTCTATCTTGCAAATGCTTCAGCGCCATTTGCAAGAGTCGACAGCGCAAGGGTTGTACTATCACCAACAGGAACCTCCGCTGTGAACTTCTCTAAAGCTCCAAACGGAAACTATTATCTGGTTGTAAACCATAGAAATCATCTCGAAACCTGGAGCAAACTTGCTCAGTCATTCAGTACTAACAATGCTGTAAACTACGATTTCACTACTGCTGCAACGCAGGCATTCGGTGACAATATGAAACAAATCGGAAGTATTTGGGTCCTTTATGGAGGCGATGCTAATCGTGACGGTTCTATAGATGCTATGGATATTGCAATTTTTACTCAGGAATTTGGTAACCTTGGCTATTTAAGATCTGATTTCAATGGTGATGAAGATGTAAATGCATTGGATATTTTGATTATATCACAAAACTTTGGTTTAATAAAAATTATTCCTGGTGTTGAACCACTCTTGCCTGGTACAATTAAAAACATTCAGAATCAGTTTAATATTAATTTAAAATCAGATAAAAGCTCTATTAAGAATAACAAGATTAAAGCTAATAATTAGTTTCTAATAATTTATAACTTCCATTCCCTTCGGGGAATGGAAGACTAATAATCGAATTCAAATTTATTTTAATTATAAAACAAACATAAATTAATAATGAAAAAGATATTAACTACAATAATGTTACTGATAATCTTTTTGAATGTATCACCTGCACAGGTAAAAGTAACATTCTCCCTTGGAAACAGGTCAATAGCAGCAGGCATACTTTCCTACGATTTAATAGCGACAGTTCCAACAGGACAGACCTGGGCCGTAGGTGCAGCCACAATAAGACTGAACATCAGCCCGAATCCATCGACAGGATTAACAATCCATCCTGACAATCCGGTAATAAACCCGAATCCGAACATAAACTCGGGAATATATCAGCCTCTGAAGACACTTGCAGCATCTGCAACGATAATGAGTTTTAATATCCTAACGTTCAATACGAACGGATTTTACAGATTTACACCCGGCACATACACACTTGGGAAGGTAAGATTTAACGTAGTAGGCTCATTCGT
>CAIUQV010000065.1 GCA_903901375.1 uncultured Ignavibacteriota bacterium | reverse complement strand
TTTTGTTTTGTTGTCATTACTCGAACAACTCCTTTAGAATTTAAAATTTATATAATTATTAAAACAAACGTTAAAATTAGTTGATTTTACAGGTAAAAGCAATGTAAATAATGTTCTTATTATCTCAAAATGTAGTACCAACATTCGTGTAGGTAACAATATGGAAAAGTTCTTTCGTTTATCTTTCTTAAATTGAATAAATCAAAGAAAAGTGTATAAGTTATTGATTTAATAAAAGATTAGACATAGGAAATAATAAAGTTCAGCAAATACTAATTTATTGAATTAATTTATCAAAATAAATTAAAGTACTAAAACAATCCTGAACTAATAATCTATTCCCTGAAAAATTTCTCTTAATTGTCTATAATAGAATAAAGTTTAGGCATTTATATAATCTTTACCTAAAAACAATTTATCAATTTTAATAAAATCTTTATTATCATTCTCAAAGTATAATTCCACTGCTTCTTTTATGTTGGCTATCGCTTCATCTATTGAATCTCCAAATGAAGATACATCTACATTAAGGCATTGAGCTATGTAGTGCTTTTCTTCTTTCCAAATAACATAATTTATTTCTTTCATAATTTAATCTTTTGTGAAAGTTAGTTAATGATTTTATAACATAAAACTGATTTATCTTCCTCTTTCACTATCCCTATCACCTTCCTTCTACTCAGCAAACAACGGAGTATTATCAATATATATCAGATACTGGTCTATCAATTCACCGTTCATATAAAATATATTCGTGAAATGAACTTTTACTTTCTTTCCGTCAAGACGTGTATAGTCGACTTCACCCTGCCATATAACATTTCCGTTCTGCTCCCAGAAATTTACTACTTTATGCTCACTGCTTTTTATCATATTAAAAAATGCTGCTACATAATCTGCTACTGCCCTGCGGCCTTTTACAGGTTCTGCATTGCCAAACCTGAATATTCCTTCTTCTGTAAAATATGATGCGAATTGTTCTGAATCTTTGGCATCGATTACTCCCCCAAGCGTCTCAAGCCATTCTTTTCTGTTCATTTCTTATGTTTTGTTTTGCTTAAAGAAACCCTAACAGTAACAAATGACTTTAAATTCCATTCATCGGGCTTTTATTCCGAGTTTTTGTTCAAGGGCTGTTACCCTGCTCCGGAGAGATATATACGACGTAACAGAGTGTATTAGCCCCGTTACCATAAGTATAAATAATCCCGTAAAGCCAACGATTATTCTGAGTATATAGGAAACAGCATTCTGAAGCGGCACGTATACCGAATTGTACAAATACTTGTAATGCTGAAATTCAATGGGTTTCGAGTTGTCGTCCTGAAGTGTAAGAGTGTTCTTTAATTTCTCAATTTTATACATCATAAGATTCATATTATAAACTGAATTATCGATTAATACATCCATAGAATCTATCTTTGCTCTGTCAATTCCGGCCGTCTGAATCATCTTCATCGAATAACCGTCAATCAGATGCTTCGAGAGAGTACCGCCTAATAATGCAACAGCAATCATAAATACTGATAATGCATAAAATGAGAATATTATTGTCTTCATCGTATTGTAAAATTTCGAAAATATAAATGATTTTAGTTTATTATTCTAACCATTCCGCAGCACGTGAAAAAATCCTTTCAAACCATTCGTTCGTTCTGACATTCAATCTTTCTAAAGTTGAAAAAGGCATAATGTGGTCGTATTCAATATCTGTATGCATTTCTTCCACTCGTACTTTCAGACCGTTTCCTGTAAGAGTTTTTCTTACGTATTCAGCCGGAGCCACTTCATCATTCTTTAAAGGTATTGCAAATATTCTGTCTTCAAAATGTTTCAAATTACTGTATCTGTAATCCTGAAACTTTCCGGAATTTAGCATAGACCTGAATGCCATACCGCCTTCTTCATTAC
>CAIUQV010000064.1 GCA_903901375.1 uncultured Ignavibacteriota bacterium | reverse complement strand
TGACAGTTCAGATTCTGAATCAGTTTCCCGGTTAACGGAATCTCTTGAAATGGCATTTAATGAAGGGCACGGTTATTTAACTTTAAGGATTTATGATGGCGATGATTATATAGACAGAACGTACAATAAGTTTTATGTTCTTGACGGTATTACTTTCGAAGAACCCGAACCGAGACTTTTCTCCTTCAATAATCCATACGGCGCCTGCACTAAATGTCAGGGTTTCGGCAGGACTATGGACATAGATTACAGTCTTGTGATTCCTGACAAGAATAAATCCCTTATGAACAATGCTATTGCTCCGTTTTCTACACCGAAGCATTCAGCACATCTGGCATCTCTTATTCTTGAGGCAGATGAAAACGGAATTGATTTGCATAAGCCGGTTAAAGCTCTTAACGAAAAGCAGATAGAATTTATTTTCAAAGGCGGCGGTAAGTACATCGGCATTTATAAGTTCTTTAAAGGCGTCGAAAGAGAGGCATCTTATAAACTTCAGTACAGGGTATTGTTAAACCGCTACAGGGCATTCACTACCTGCAGTGAATGTTACGGTGCAAGACTGAGAAAAGAAGCACTGTACGTCAAAGTAGGCGGAAAGGCAATAAACGAAATTGTAAAGATGAACATTCAGGAGGCTTATGATTTCTTTTCCGGATTAAAGCTCGATGCATACAGAAAATCTATAGCTGCAAGAATACTTGAAGAAATATTAACGCGCCTGAAATATCTGGTGGATGTGGGACTTACTTATTTATCACTGGACAGGTTGTCTGCAACGCTTTCAGGCGGTGAGTCTCAAAGGATAAACCTTGCTACATCGCTTGGCTCTTCACTCGTAGGTTCTATTTATGTTCTTGACGAGCCATCTGTGGGACTTCATCCAAGAGACAATGAGAAGCTTATTAACATTATGAAGTCTTTACGCGATATAGGAAACACAGTTCTCGTTGTTGAGCATGACAAGGATATGATGAAAGAAGCAGACAGAATAATAGATATAGGTCCGCTTGCGGGTGAGAGCGGCGGGGAGGTGGTTTTTGAAGGTACTTACAGCGAACTGCTTAAAAGTACTGGTACATTAACATCAAAGTACATTAACGGAAAATTGAACATTGAGTTTAATTCAAACGTCCGTACCATAACAAATGACACAAAGTTTATAGAAGTAAAAGGTGCCAGAGAGAATAACCTGAAAGATGTGAATGTAAAAATTCCACTCGGACTTTTTACTTGCGTAACCGGAGTAAGCGGCTCTGGCAAATCTACTTTAATTAATAACGTGGTTTACGGTGCACTGAAGAAAAAGATTGAAGGATATTCGGAAGAGTCCACAACCGATTACGACGACGTACTCGGGCACGAACTCATAGAAAATGTTGAAATGATTGACCAGTCGCAGATTGGAAAAAGTATAAGAAGTAATCCTGTTACTTACATAAAAGCTTTCGATGACATCAGAGAAGCATTCGCCTCAACTCCTCTTGCAAAGAGACGCAATTTTGAGAATGGCACATTTTCGTTCAACGTACCCGGAGGAAGATGCGAAACCTGTGAAGGTGCAGGAGTGATTAAAGTGGAGATGCAGTTTATGGCAGATATATTCCTTGAATGTGAATCCTGCAGCGGTATGCGATACAAAGCAGACACTCTGGAAGTGAAACTGCAGGGCGGAAATGGACTACATAAAAATATTCACGAAGTCCTTGATATGACTGTGTCCGAAGGAATAAAGTTTTTTAAGCCTTTTCCGAATATCGTAAGAAGACTAAAAGTTCTTGAAGATGTAGGGCTTGGTTACATTAAACTCGGGCAGTCGGGTTCTACATTATCCGGCGGAGAATCTCAGAGAGTGAAACTCGCATACCATCTCGTTCAGAAATCTGCATCGGGGAACACATTGTTTATTTTTGACGAACCTACTACCGGTCTGCATTATCACGACATATCGAAACTTATGAAATGTTTTGATGCTCTTCTGAAGAAAGGAAATACGGTGCTTGTGATTGAACATAACCTTGAGGTAATAAAGAATGCTGATTATATAATCGATTTAGGACCGGAGGGCGGAGACAATGGTGGATACATCGTAGGCACGGGCACTCCAAAAGAGATTTCTGCGTTAGATAATTCATATACCGGAAAGTATTTAAAAGATTTATTGTAATATGTTGAAAGTAATAATAAAAAATAATATTTTAACAATCATTTTAGCATTCGTTGGAATGGCAGGCGGGTTCTTGTACTGGAAGTTCATTGGGTGTGCATCCGGTACTTGTGCTATTAAATCAAACGTGCTGTTAATGACAGTTTATGGCGGCGCAATCGGCGGTCTGTTCGGTAACATATTTCAGGGTTTTAACAGTAAAAAGGGTAGTTCTAAAAATTAGGGAATCTGTTTAAAATCGATTAATTACAATGGGGAAACAAGATTGGGACTCGAAGGAGGTTCAGAATTCTTCCTTCTTTGCACAGCTGTACGAAAAATCTCTCGATGCTATCGTTATCATTGACGATAAGAACCAGGTTGTTCATACGAACAAAGCCTTCACTGATTTATTCCGTTATGAATTAAATGACGTTAAAGGTAAAAACATAAATCATTTCATAGTACCTGATGATTTAATGCAGGAATCGGAAGAAATGACTCAGATTGCAGCCCACAGCAAAATTATCCGAAAAGACTCAAGAAGAAAATGCAAAGACGGTAAAGTGATCTGGGTATCTATTATGGGTCTTCCTATAGTTTTCAGTGATAACAGGACAGGTGTGTTTGCCATTTACAACGATGTTACCAAGTTAGTTGAAGTGAGAGAAAAATCCGAAGAAGCCAGCAGAATGAAGACTGCACTTCTTGCCAATATGAGTCACGAATTCAGAACTCCAATGAGTGCTATACTCGGGTTTTCTGATATACTGCGTGAAGAGATAGATAACACAGAACATCTCTCAATGATAAAAGACATTCATTCTTCTGCGAAGAGGCTGCTTAACACGTTGAACTCAATACTTGAGCTTTCCCATCTTGAATCAGCCGATTTTAAACCAAGTTCTATGTGCATAAATGTGTCCTCCGTTATTTCTTCGCTTTCAGAATCTTTTCATAAGCTTTCAGGGTTTAAGAATTTAAGCTATACGCTCGATATAGACAACGACGAGTGTTTCTGCTATCTTGATGAGGAAATTTTAAAACAGATAATTAGTAATGTTTTTGACAATGCAGTTAAGTATACTCACAAAGGCGGGATAGGCGTTAAAGTATGGGCTGAAGACAATAATTGTTTTGTAAGCATTACCGATACAGGCATAGGAATCTCAAAAGAAAATCAGAAAGTTATATTCAATGAGTTCAGACAGGTAAGCGAGGGAATCAGCCGTACTTATGAAGGTGCAGGGCTCGGACTTACTTTATCGAAGAAGATGGTTGAACTTATGAACGGCAGTATGGATGTTGACAGTGAACTCGGCAGAGGTGCTACTTTCAAAGTTTCATTCCCGATGGTTGATAAGTCAAAACTGGATAAGACATTCATCGAGAGAAACAGATTAATAATTAAGGAAGAAGATCTAAGTAATACAAAATCGAATCTGCTGCTCGTAGAAGATAACAAAACTAATAAAGTATTAATCAAAAGATTTCTGCTTAGTAACTTTAACGTTGACGATGTATCATCCGGCAGGGCAGCGATTGAAATCATCGCTAAGAAAAAGTACAGTCTGATTATGATGGATATAAATCTCGGGCTTGGAATGAATGGAATAGAAACGGCAAACGAGATAAGGAAAATAAACGGTTATTCTAATATACCTATCGTTGCAGTTACAGGATATGCTCTTGCTGGCGATAAAGAGAAAATTCTAATGAACGGATTTGACGGTTACATATCAAAACCGTTCACAAAAGAAGCGCTTATGGAAACTCTGTCAGCAGCACTTATTAAAACAAATCAGGACTAAAGCTTTCTTAGTATGTCCCAGGAATAAATACCTGTGTCGTGTCCGTCTTTCCATTTAATTGAAATCGCATAATTACCTACTGTTTCGATTTTATCAATTTCATAAAAACCTGCTGCCTTAAACGGCGTTTTAATAGGTATATAGCTTTCGAATATTACGGATTCTCCCTTGCAGTTAACGCACGGGCATTCGTCACGAAGCTTCGTCAATGGTATTTCTGAAACTTTCTCGTCATTCCACTTAACTGACAATGAGTTGTTTTCTGTTTTCTTTAATTGTACAGGATAAAAGTTTTCCATTTTCTCTTTTTATATCTTACTTAACAACAACATTCACCATTTTGTTTCTTACGATGATAATTTTCACAACCTGCTTTCCCGAAATATGTTTCTTCACGTATTCGTCGTCCAGAGCGTGCTGTTCAAGGTCTTTTTCGTTAAGGTCAAACTCAACTTCTTTCTTTGACCTTACCTTTCCGTTAACCGAGAATGCAACTGTTACAAAAGATGATTTTGTGAATTCTTCGTTATACTTAGGCCATGGCTCGTACGCAAGAGTTGTATTGTTTCCAAGTCTGTGCCAGATTTCTTCTGCTAAATGCGGTGCATAAGGTGAAAGCAGAAGCACAAATTTTTCTATCACTTCACGGCTTATAGTTTCTGCTTTATAAAGTTCATTTATAAATATCATCATCTGTGCTATTGAAGTGTTAAACTTCATATCGCCGTCTTCTATATCTTTTGTTAATTTCTTTATAGTTGTGTGAAGAAGCTTTTTCTGGTCGTCCGAAGGCTCTTCGTTTACAATCCTTGTACTTATGTCGCTCGTGAATTCATCTATTATCAGTCTCCACACTCTGCTTAGGAATCTGTGAATACCTGCAATACCTTCATTGCTCCATGGCTTTGTCGCCTCCAGCGGTCCCATAAACATCTCGAATAAACGTACGGAATCTGCTCCGTACTGTTCAATCATATCGTCCGGGTTGATAACATTTCCTCTTGACTTGCTCATCTTCACTCCGTCTTCTCCGAGTATCATTCCCTGATTAAACAGAGAGCCGAAAGGTTCGCTTGTAGTTACGTATCCTAAATCGTACAATACCTTATGCCAGAACCTTGCATAAAGCAGATGCAGTACTGCGTGTTCCGAACCGCCTATGTATAAATCAACAGC
>CAIUQV010000063.1 GCA_903901375.1 uncultured Ignavibacteriota bacterium | reverse complement strand
CTCTCCCTCTGTAGTTTTGGTTTCATACCTTTTGAACCGTTTTAGTAATTCTATTTTCTTCATTGTCGCCCTTCCTTTCTCTTATTTTTGTAAAAATAAGTATTTCTCGGACGACATATGTCGTTATTTTACCATCACCATCCTCTTCGTCATCACAAAATCACCTGACTTAATCATATAGAAATAAACACCCGAAGCAAGCGACGAGCCATTAAAATCAACCGTATAATAACCTGCCTGCTTCACCTCATTCACAAGTGTCTTTATTTCCCTTCCCGTAATATCATATATTTTCAAAGTTACAAAACCCTGTTTCGGCAAAGCAAAGTTTATCTTTGTCGCAGGATTAAACGGATTTGGATAATTCTGTGACAATTTATACGATGTTGGAAGATTATCGTTAAATGTATTACCTTTTCTTATAAGATATTTAGGCTTTATTTTGTTCAATGGTCTGTTTGCCGATGTATAATTCATCAAAGATTGTTCAAACAGCTTTATCTCTATCACTTTCTCAAATAAGTTTATTAGTTCTTTGTTGCTTAATAGTTCTGTGTTAATATTCTGTGGAATCAAAAGTCCTCTGATGTTGTCTATATTCTTTTGCTTTAATTTATACGAATCATTTTTTGAAACATTATTTCCGTTAATTGATTCTCCCTTATCGTTTTTTGTCGTCTTCTTTATTCCGTTATCTTTTGTTCTGGTAGCGTCATTTATTGTGCTCTTTTTGATAATACTTGAAGTATTGCTCTTTACATAATTTGTTGTCAGCATATTATTGATAATATTACTGATTTGTCCGTTTGAATAACTTAAAGGATTATCCCCTCCGCCTGTATTTAATAACGTATCAAGCATAAGGCTGATAGTCCTTAGTTTTTCAATATTTGCATAGTAAATTTCATTTGGCAACTGTGAATTATCTATAATACTCTGAAACTCATTAATTGCTTGTGGGTATAAAGTTTGTTCAACATTAGAGCCGATAGAAAGAAATGTTGCATATCTGTAAAAAGCAGTGTCTGTCGTGTATTGATTTGCTGCACCAACCAGAAAAGTATTCAGTTCACCAAAACTTAAATTAGATTTTAAATAAGTATTAAACAGTTTTGCAAGAATCACCTGTTTTTTCGAAGCGTTGTTCGTTGTCCCTATATACTGTTTGTATTTATTTGACGCCTGAACATAATTACCTGAATAATCATTGATATTTGCACTTCCAAAAAGCAAAGCACTTTGTGATAAATTATCGTTGTTTTCGTTAGCTAATACAGGAACACATTCATTTGTTGTTTCAGGATCATTTAAATAATCAGAGTAATTAACCGAACCTTCAGGGCTAAACATTCCGTTATCGGGTGTTCCTCCCCAATAGTTGCTTTGTGCATCAAGTGCAGGGTTTAATGCATAATTTATGTTTATCAATGTTCCATAATTAACATCATCATATATAGTGTTAAATCCTTTAAATAAGTAAGGCAAACTTATTTGTGACGATTCTTCATTATTACAATATATTTCTTCGTATAAGTTATTATAAATCTTGTTATAGCCCGCATTGTACAAACTTTGCGTCTGCGAATACGAAGGCGACAATATCGGGTTTGAGTTATTCGTCAAATACATTCCGTACCCGTTATTCCATATTTCATTGTTTAAAAAGTAAGGCGAAGAATTGTCAAGTAAAACCCCATTGAAGAAATTTGTTGGACTGTTGCAGCCAAAGAATCCGAAACTCTGATAACAGTGAATTCCTGCGTATGGTGCTGACATTGAACTCGTGGTGGCATTTATATTATTATTTGTCACAACAGGGTTTGAGCAATAAAAAAGAGAAATCCCTTTTGAGTAAACGTCACTAAAAGAATTATTGTTGATATTCATAGCAGAAACATTGTTCATTCCTACATTAAACAATTGTGTGGAAGTTCCTGAAAAAGCATTATCAGATATGTTTCCCGGTTCATCGCTTTGGTTCATATTGTCAAGCTTAATATCAGCAAATTTGTTGCTTTCGAAAGTTGAATTTATGATGTTTAAATTGCCCGGATTTGTATAAGATGCGTCTATTCCCGTTAAAGCGTTTTTTATTTTTACCCCATTAATACTAATACTATTGCTATTATTGTAGCAAATAATTCCATTCCAGAAACCGTTATCGGATTTATCGAATGTAATATATTTATTTGTGTTTAAATTAGAATCTGCGATTGCAGTAAATTTTCCGTAACATTTTATCCCAGTATTTTCTGCGAATATTATATTTGTTGGGTTTGCTTTAGTTTGACAATAAGAAATTTTTAATTCCCCATTATTTCCTATAGTTAAATCTCGATTGCAGAAGAAATCTGATTTAATATTCATTTTGCCATTGCATAAAATTTTAGACTGTGTTGTAGGTGAGAATATTATGTTTGTTGGATTGGCATTTGTTTGACATACTATATCATTCTCAATTTTTGAGCTTTCTGGAATAAAGAAGTCATTTTCCAAATCAAAATACCATTTACTTGTAATTAATATTTTTGAAATATTATTACTCTTGAACTTTGATAAATGTGGTGAATAGGATTGGTTGCCAATTAGAGATAATTGGGCAGCAGTATCAATAATGTTGAAATGTTCAATACTTATATTCCTGTTGTAATCACCGGGTGAAATATAATTACTAAGTGTTAAATTGTTTAAGTCACAATATCTTAATATGATACTGTCTGATAAAAACGGGTTAGAAAGTGCAGGTATAGAAAAGGCAACCTTTGTCCTATAATTATTATATCCGGCACCTTTAATTGTGATATGATTAAACTCAGTTCCTAAAAGTTTAATTGAGGGTACAATTAAGCCTATTGGGCTATCAATACTGCAGCCCTCATTAAATATATACTTATTTTCAGGATTTGTCTCGTGAACGTAAACATTTCCGCTTAAATTATACGTTTGATTTGATGTCCCATCGGAATACATTACATAATTGTATATCGGTGGTTCAGCTATTGTATATCGCAACTTAAATCTTATTGAACTGTTAATATCATAGTAATTATTCTGTTCAATGCTGTCGATAATTATTCCAGTTTTTAAATTAAATGATGAATATGTTCGGTTTGAATCAAGTTTATGATATCCTTCTGCAAAATTTGCGAAAAAATGATTAGCTTCGCCATAACTACCACATATAAATGGCACTCCGTCTGCAGATTCAAATTCAATAGATTTATCAAATCCTCCTCCACATCCTGTCGGTTCTGCAAAAAAATTATAAGGTGTGTAATGCCAAATTAGTAATCCTCCATTAAATCCATATGGTTTATTAGCTGTTATTTTTCTATCAAACCCAATAAGTTTTCTGTTCTCAACAAAATAGCTTTCTCCACTCATCCAGTCTGGTTTTGCTGATGGTTTGCCGTAAACAGTTATAACTCCGCATTGATTAGTCGTTTCAATCGGCTGTAAATCTGTAACTGTTTGAGACCCTCTTATTTCAATAGGTGTTAACCATCCTTCCCGCATTCTGAAAATAGGATTTGGAAGTTGTGGGCAATCTTTGTGATGTCTGTCATATGAGTTCATTATACAGTATCTTGCGGCTGTAACATGAGACCATCCAAATTCCAAGTGCGCAAACTCATGTGCTGTAATAGCGAATCCATCCATTTTTGCATCACTCATATTAGTAACTTGTCTGTACATTCCTCTGACTAGTACTTTATCTGTATATCCAATTCCTTTAAATGCTAAAGAAGAACCAGAAAACACATAAATAATTATTCCACCTTTTGCTCTGAAATCTGCAATATTAAATGAAGGGTAATTTTGAGCGACTAAAACATCAGCTTCATCTACAATTTCCTGACCTTTATCAATAAGATTTGTTGTATCATCATATCCCCTGAAATATGAATTTTCATTATTGCTGCCATATTTATTTTTGCTTAACATTAGGTTTTTTATTATGTATCTGTTGTCAACTATGTCATAATTATTAACTATGCCAGTTTTTAATCTATAATTTGTTTCGTTCGGATGTGTTATATATGGCTGCATATCAAAATGATTATTTGAAGCCTCTTTCCAATATTGTTTCATGCTTCCGAATGCAGTGTCATTATGTGAAAGGCAATCTGGGTGGGCGTTTCCGTAATAAACTCATAGGGAATCAAAAAGCATATTCCATCTGTCATACCAATCATATTTAGATGCTTTTATAGAAAAATTACCATTTGTTTTTATCACACCTACTTCACCCGCTGCATCAAGATTGGGTATAGAATCTAATTGGCGGTCATAATAAGGCTGTTTTAAGATGCCGTTATCATTATACCTTCCATCAGGAAAATCAATATAAACAACAGCAATATAGCCAATCCTAACTCCTCCCCACCAGGGCTGTAAGTGATTTGGTATCGTTTGTGGTCTTGGATTAATATAATCATTGTAATAAAAATAGTTTTCTTGAGAGAATGTTGCTTGAAGTGCTAACGCAGTCAATAAAATAAGAATTAAGTTTTTCATATATCTATATTTAGATTTATAAATGAAATAATTTATTTTTAATAATTAAAACTGAGGAAATTATTAATGTAAATCCTTTCCCATCATAAAACTAAACGTTACTTCACTATTATCATCTTCTTTGTGTCTATTAAAATATTGTTTACTGTCAAAGTATAAAAATATATTCCCGATCCTTGATTGTCGCCGTTGAATATGACCTCAAATGTTCCTGTTTGTAATCTTTCATTAACCAGTGTTTGCAATTCGCGTCCCATCACGTCGTAAACTTTCAACACCACTTTGTCATTCCCTGATGTTTTTACAGGGAATCCATTGGCAATGCTAAACTTTATCTTCGTTCTCGGATTAAACGGATTCGGATAGTTCTGGAATAAACTATAACCCGAAGGTGTTTCTGTTGCAATGGGTGTAATATTTGTAATACTATCTGGTACAATGTATGAACGTAAGTTGCAAAAGACATCCGGATTCCCGAATCTGTCATCTGACCAGATAGTATTTATTCTATCATTATACAATATAATATCTGAAGCACCTTTTTCGTTATTTGGATATTGTGATGTAACTAAAAACGCACCTCCTTTTAGCGTCCCGTTTGCGTTTACTCTTTGTATATATGGGACGAATCTGGCGCCTGCATCTCTTGCGTAACATATCACAAAATCTCCGTTACTTCTTTTACTTATAGCTCTAATAAATTCGTTATAACCGCTACTTGAAATATTTATATTATTCCCAATTGGGGTTCCGGCTGTATTATATAATTGGAATAATATATATGATTCACCTGTATAATCAGGGGTCTCTGTAAATGCTACACAAAAGTTATCTCCATCATCTGATTTAATTTGTGGGTCAAACTGATAATCAAGCGTTGCAATATTATTATTTACCCTGACATTATTCCCACTTTTATTTCCGAATTTATCATATATCTGCATATAAATATCGTCTCCGTAAAGAGTTGATGGTGGCCTTTCGTCTTGCCAGCAGATTATAAAACTTCCGCTCCTTCGCATAGTAACCGCAGGATTCAAATGTCTGCACGTTGTTAATGTATCATCATTAACTCTGATGCTAACTCCAATTTTACTTCCATTAGAATCAATTCTTTGAAAATGAATATTGTTGTTTAACGGTGCAAAATATTTTTGATATACAACTACAAAATTGCCGCTTGAATCACACGATATTTTTGGTGGATTACCAGCAAAATTTACAGCATTGTCTATTGTATTTTCTAATGAGATAGGTATGCCGTTTGAATTAAATAATCTGTATTTTACAGCGGTATCGCTCCAGCATACAGCAAAACTGCCATCTTTTCGCATTGATATGTCAGGATTATTGCAATTGCCGGAATATGAACTTAATCGGAAATTATTTCCTCTTTTTTGACCATTTGCATAATAAAGTTGACAATAAATATTGCCAGTAGAATTTCTAAAATCGAGCCATACCACAGCAAAATTCCCGAATGCATCTGTCCCCGCTTTACTCCGATATTGAATTGTGTTACTTGTATCATCATTCACCCTGAAATCATTCACAAGTTGGGAATACATAGTATTAAAGAATAGAATAGTAAATAGAAGTGTAAAGAGAATTTTTGCTGATATATATTTGGTTTTCATAAATTTTATAATATACATTCTTTTTATTTTAATAATATTAATTTTTTAAAACAAGTGAAATATTTTGAATATCTTCCCGTTTGTTTTTTTCTGTCACTTCTTTAACCGTTAGTTTTAAACAAGAAATCCCTCCCCCTAAATTTTCCATAACTTATATAAAACAAATTCACTATTTTACAAAAACAAAATAACCCTATGCCTCTTAGCTGGAATGAAGTTAAAAAACGTGCACTTGAATTCTCAAAAGAATGGGAAAATCAGGTCAGTGAAAAAGCCGAAGCAAAAACTTTCTGGGATGAATTCTTTTCCGTCTTTGGCATCTCACGTAAACGCGTTGCCTCTTTCGAAGAACCCGTTAAAAAACTCGGCGATAAACAGGGGTTTATAGATTTGTTCTGGAAGGGCGTTCTTCTCGTCGAACATAAATCAAAAGGAAAAAATCTCGATAAAGCCTTCACGCAGGCTCTCGACTATTTTCCCGGCATTAAAGAAGAAGAACTTCCTAAGTTTGTTCTCGTTTCCGATTTCTGCCGCTTCCGTTTGTACAATCTCGAAGATAATACAGAACATAATTTCCTCTTGGATGAACTCCACAGAAACATTCATCTTTTCGATTTCGTTCTTGGCTTTAAAAGGCAATCGTACAAAGACGAAGACCCCGTAAACATCCTTGCCGCAAACCTTATGGGCAAACTTCACGACGCACTTAAAAGCAACCGCTACGAAGGTCACAAGCTCGAAGTCCTTCTCGTCAGAATACTGTTCTGCCTCTTCGCAGACGATACGGGCATTTTCCCGCGCGGACATTTCGAATATTATTTAAGCAGGAAAACTAAACCCGACGGCTCCGACCTCGGCAGCCAGCTTTCTCATATTTTCCAGATATTAAACACACACGAAGATAACAGGCAATCGAACCTCGACGAAGATATAAACGCATTCCCGTACATCAATGGCGACCTGTACAAAGAGAATCTCGAAATCCCTGCCTGCGATTCCGATATGCGAAGCATACTTCTGGAATGCTCATCTTTCGACTGGAGCCTCATTTCTCCGGCTATCTTCGGCTCTCTCTTTCAGTCCGTTATGGATAAGCAGAAACGCCGCGACCTCGGCGCTCACTACACTTCGGAAAAGAATATTCTGAAAGTTATAAACGGACTCTTTCTCGACGAACTAAAAGAAGAATTCGAAAAGTCTAAATCAAATGAAAATAAACTCCGTGTATTTCACGATAAAATATCAGCACTGAAATTTCTCGACCCTGCCTGCGGATGCGGAAACTTTCTCATCATCGCATACCGTGAATTGCGTCTTCTTGAAATTGAAGTATTAAAAGAGTTGTACCGTGTTAAGTCAAAAGAAAACCTTAAAGACGACACCGCGGAAACAAGTACCGAATACTTTGTTCAGATGCGTCTCGAAGCGAAAGAAATCAGCAAGATAGACGTTGACTGTATGTATGGAATCGAAATCGAAGAATTTCCATCCCGCATTGCCGAAGTTGCAATGTGGCTTATTGACCACCAGATGAACACAAAACTATCTGTCGAATTCGGCGATTATTTTGCACGTATCCCGTTAAAGAAATCTCCGCACATCTACAACAAAAATGCATTACAACTCGATTGGAACGATGTAATCCCAAAATCTCAGTGCAATTATGTTCTTGGCAATCCTCCGTTTATTGGAAAGAAAAGAAGAGATAACGAACAAAACAAAGACATGGATTTAATATTTAATGGTATCAAAAACTATGGTGTTCTTGATTATGTTTGTGCCTGGTATATTAAAGCTACTGAATACATAAAGAATACTACTATCAAAGTTGCTTTTGTTTCAACAAATTCAATATCGCAAGGTGAACAAGTCGGAATATTGTGGTCGTATTTATTGAATGAAAATATTCAAATACATTTTGCACATCGCACATTCAAATGGGATAATGAAGCAAAAGGGAAAGCCGCTGTTCATGTTATCATTATTGGTTTTGCAATTTCAGATACTAAAAACAAAAGATTATTCGATTATGAAGACATAAAGTCAGACCCCGTTGAAATAAAAGCAAAAAACATAAACCCGTATTTAGTTGATAGTGATAACCTTATCATATTATCACGAAGCAATTCACTATGTGATGCTCCAGAAATTAAATTTGGTAGTATGCCAAATGATGATGGTAATTTTATATTTACTGATGCAGAAAAGACTCAATTTCTGAAAGTTGAACCCAATGCAGATAAATTTATAAAGCCTTTAATAAGTGCTCGTGAGTTTTTGCATAATGAAAAACGTTGGTGTCTATGGATGGAAGAAATTAGACCGTCCGAAATAAAGGAATTGCCTGAAATAGAGAAAAGAATTGATAAAGTAAAATCATTTAGATTAAATAGTAATCGCGAGGCTACAAGGAAATTGGCATCATATCCATATTTATTTGGTGAAAACAGGCAGCCAAAATCAGATTATATATTAATACCAAGACACTCATCAGAGAATAGGAAATTTATACCAATTGCATATCTATCAAAAGATAATATTGTAAGCGATTCCTGTTTATCAATTCAGAAAACAAACTATTTCCATTTTGGTGTGTTGACTTCAACTATGCATATGGCGTGGGTAAGACAAATTTGCGGTAGATTGGAAAGCCGTTACCGTTATTCAAACAATATAGTTTATAATAATTTCCCTTGGCCGGAAACACCGACAGACGAAAAGATTAAAAAGGTAGAAGAAGCAGTCGCAAACCTGTTAGCAGTCCGAGAAGAATTCAAAAACGAATCCATCGCCGACCTCTACGACCCGCTCGCAATGCCAAAAAAACTCGTGGACGCTCACAACAAACTCGACAAAGCCGTCGACCTCTGCTATCGTCCACAGCCATTCCCAAACGAACTCTCCCGCCTCGAATTCCTCTTCGACCTATATAAAAAATACACTGAACCTCTACTAAAGGAAAACAAAAAGAGAGCCAGGAAATGAAAACATATTTTCCATCGGGCACAATCCTGCTCTTGTCATTCCAACGAACGCTGGAATCCAGAATAGAAAACATAAAAGTGAAGAAATGAAAACATATATAAGCAGTATAAGAGTTTTAGAAGTTATCAGAATTATTCAAAGTGTAACATTTGTCTCTGGATGACCCAGAGGGTGCCCCCAGCGTTCGCTAGACCTTATGTTTAAAATGGTAAGCCTCAAAAAGATTTATTATATTTGATTTTCCGAATTAAAAATAATAAAGAGAGGACTTACCATGAAACAAGTTAGTAAAATCGGG
>CAIUQV010000062.1 GCA_903901375.1 uncultured Ignavibacteriota bacterium | reverse complement strand
TACGGTATTTTATGTTGCATATGCATCAGGAGGATTGTTCAAAACATCTAACAACGGCATAACATTCAATCCAATCTTTGATAACGAAGCTTCACTGATAATCGGAGATATTGCAGTTGACTGGAAGAATAAAATAATTTATGTCGGAACCGGCGAAAACAATTCAAGCCGCTCAAGTTATTCGGGTACCGGAATTTACAAGAGTACTGACGACGGTAAAAGCTGGATACATCTTGGTCTTGAAGAAACACACAGAATCGGAAGGATTGTAATAGACCCAGTAAATCCGAATAATGTTTATGTTGCGGCACTGGGGCACCTTTATTCATCGAACAGTGAAAGAGGTGTATATAAAAGCAGCGACGGAGGCAATCATTTTGAGAAAGTACTTTATATAAACGACGTAACAGGAGCAATAGACATAGAAATTAATCCAAAGAATCCGGAAATATTGTATGCTGCGATGTGGGAAAGAGAAAGGCGTGCCTGGGATTTCCGAGCATCCGGGAAGAATTCAGGGATATTCAAAAGTACTGATGCAGGTTCAACATGGGAAAAGCTTTCAGGTAAAGGACTTCCGGACGGAGAAGGTTTTGGCAGATGCGGGCTTTCAATAAGTCAATCGAACCCCGAAATTGTTTATGCTTTGATAGATAACAATTCAGCGAAATCAAATGAAGTTAAAAAAGACAGTTCAAAAGTAACGAAAGATTTACTCAGGACAATATCGAAGGATAATTTCTTTAAACTTGACAAGAAACTGGTGGAGGAGTATTTATCAAAATACAATTTCCCGAAAGAATACAGTTATGAATACATAACTGAGAATATAAAAGATGACAAGCTTAAACCTTCAGCACTTGTTGAATACCTGGAAGACGGCAACAGCAAGCTTTTTGAGACTGACGTGAAGGGCGGAGAAGTATACCGTTCTGATGACGGCGGTAACACATGGAAAAAAACTCACGACGGATATCTGGACGGTCTTTTTTACACCTATGGATATTATTTTGCGAACATAAGAGTAGCACCAAATAATCCTGAAAAGATATATCTACTTGGAGTTCCAATTATACGTTCAACGGACGGAGGCAAGAGTTTCAATTCACTTAACGGTGATAACGTTCACGCAGACCATCACGGATTATGGATAAATCCCAAAAAAGACGGACACATTATAAACGGCAACGACGGCGGAATTAACATATCTTACGATGACGGAATGAACTGGTACAAGGCAAACACTCCGGCAGTCGGACAATTCTATTCAGTTAATTACGACCTGGAAAAGACATACAATGTGTACGGAGGGCTTCAGGATAACGGTGTATGGTATGGTTCTTCAAAGAACGAAATAAACACAGACTGGCAGAATTCCGGTGACTATCCCTTCAAGAACCTAATGGGAGGAGACGGAATGCAGGTAGTAATAGATACACGAGATAATGACATTGTTTACACGGGGTATCAATTTGGTAATTACTACAGAATTTCCAAATCAAAGAAAGATTACAAGTATATAACTCCGAAACACAAACTCGGAGAAAGACCGTACAGGTTCAACTGGCAGGCGCCAATACAACTTTCACCATTTGACATGGATATAGTTTATTTCGGGTCGAACAGATTACACAAATCAACAGATAAAGGAGATAATTTTGAAACAATATCAGGGGATTTAACAAATGGCGGCAAGACCGGAAATGTTCCATACGGAACACTGACGACGATATCTGTTTCCCAGTTGAAAAAAGGGCTCCTTTATACAGGCAGCGATGACGGAGCTGTGTATGTGACAAAGGACGACGGTGGAAAGTGGGAAAACATATCGGCAGGCTTACCAAAAGATTTATGGGTAAGCAGGGTAATTGCTTCGAGGTTTGATGCATCGACTATATACGTCACACTTAACGGTTACAGATGGGATAATTTTGAATCTTATGTTTACAGGTCTGATAATTACGGAAGAAACTGGACAAGAATAGGATTGAATCTATCGTATGAACCTGTAAACGTAATTAAAGAAGACAATGACAACAGGAATATTTTATATTTAGGAACGGATGGAGGAATATATGTTTCAATTGACAGAGGTTCATCCTTCACATCGTTAAAAGGTACGCTACCTAATGTTCCGGTTCATGATCTGGCAGTTCATCCTGTTACTAAAGAGTTAATAGTTGGTACTCACGGGAGATCAATTTATATAGGTGATATGAACATTATTCATAAATACCTGTCCGTAAAAAATGCAGGAAGTTTATATGTGTTTGATATTGATGCTACTGATTACGAATCAAACTGGGGAAACAGAACATTCGACTGGAATTACGACTTACCTAAGGATATGGTTGTACCATTCTTCAGTAAGGATAAAGGCATTCTTAAAATAGAAATAGTGACAAGCAACGGAATAAAAGTATACGAAGAGGAAAAAGAGTTTTCAGCAGGAATAAATTTCTATAAATACGATTTAACGGTTGGCGAATCTTATACCGAAACTTACAAGGATAATTACAAAACCAAGAATAAATCCGAAATAAAGGAAAAAGATAACAGAAAAATATATTTATCAGAAGATAAATACACTATAAGAATATCAGGAAATCAGGGGGTTTCGGAGAAGACATTTGATGTGAAGAAAAGGCAGCCCCGGAAAAGCGAGGACAGACAAGGGATTCCGGGTGACAGCAGATAACATTAAAAACGAGCATTAAGGAAACTCAATACTGATTAGACTTACGGACGTGTCATAATTTTGCAGCACTAGTTTACTTCTTGCTTTTTTGATAATACAATATTATTTTTGTTTGTTAATAAACTAAACTAATTTAATACTATGAACAAAGAGCAACTCATTGACAAATTAGCAGGTGATGCTAAGATCACAAAAGTAGCTGCAAGAGCAGTACTTGCATCTTTTATTGAAGCTGTAAAAAAGACAGTAAAAAAAGGTGACAGATTAGGTCTCGTTGGTTTCGGTACATTCTCATCAGGTAAGAGAAAAGCAAGAACCGGAAGAAACCCACAAACCGGAAAAGCAATTAAAATTGCAGCAAAGAAAACCGTAAAATTCAAAGCAGGAAAAGAATTCAGTGACTTTGTAAACGGCAAGAAATAATTAACAAACAATCTTATTCATAAAAGGCACTGCTCAGTCAGTGCCTTTTCTATTTAACTACTGCAAACTTACCCATCTTACTGTCAACATCAGCTCCGAGAGAGTTTTTGCCTTCTACTTTATATATGTATACACCTGACGGGATTTCATTTCCGTTTTTATCTCTTAAGTTCCATTCAATACCGCCGTCGCTGTCAGTTTCGGATAATTCAATTACTGATTCGCCGCTAAGACTGAACACATATACTTTAGCTGTTTTAGTAAGGTTGGCAAAAGTAACTATCTCTTTAGCTGACTTACTTTTACTGTAAGGATTCGGATATACAACAACGTTTGAGAGGTCTTCCTTAACGAATGCGAGACTGAAAACACTTCCGCTTCCGTTTGAAATCTTTATACCGCTTTCGGAATAAATATTATTCAGGCGGATAAAATATGTCTTACCGCCAGGACCGATGTTATTATTACTGTTAACATTGAGGTATAGAACTTTCTTATCGTTTCTATCTCTTTCTGCTGAAAGGACTTTCAGGTTAAACGGTTCTATACTGTAATTTGAAGTATTGTAAGCTGAAACAGAATCAACGTTTAAGTTAAAATCAATCCTTAATGTGTTTTGATTTATCAGTTTCAATGTTGCAATGTAGAAAGAAGCTGAATCTGAAACGCTGACAGAAACAGGGAAAGAAGCTGTATCAACCGGAGAACCGTAATAGTCTTTCAGCGAGTAAGTACTAACAGAATAATTACCGTTTAAAAGTCCTTTGAACGATAATCCATATTCGTAATTATTTACAATACCTATGCTTGAAGGGTACAGAGATTTGTTCAAAGCAAACGACTTTACATCAGGAATAAACAAAGGAATCCTTTCCGAAAACTTAACTGCAATTATGCCTTTACCGTATACAGCGTTTATTATTTTAGATTTATTGTGGACATAAACTTTTACGAATTCCGATAAGACGCTTTCCCTCACTTGCTTTGTTGTGTCGACTGCGGAAATTTTATAATAGTAATCTCTTTTGTTGCTTACCTGAATATCAGTGTAAACGGAAGTGCTTGTTGAGTCGTAAAGATTATATCCTGTTGAATCGCTAAGCCCGCGGTAGACCTTGTAATACTGGGCTCCCGGCACTGCCTGAAAAGATATTGAGACTTTGTTTGAATCGAGGCTGAAGCCTGATAAGCCTGTCGGTGTTTTCGGGCCTGCATACGCAATATTCTTTTCAATGAATATTACAGAATCGTTATTGTTAATTCCGATTTCCTTTACTCCGTTGTTATCGAAATCATATATTACAGAGTTATAGGAATTAATATTCTCTCTGAAGTACTGAGGTTCAAATGAAGATGCAGACAGATTGTATTTCAGTACATAAAGCAGTTTACTTTCGTTTGCAATGAGTTCATCGCGTGAGTCATTATCTACATCGCCGGCTTTAATGCATAACTCACCCTGTGCATCGTTGTTGTACATCTCAACTGAGTTGTACTCACTGAATGTGCCGGCGCCCGTACTTTTAATGAAGAGTATAGAAAATAGTTTAACTGAGATAGCCATATCAGTACTGAACCCAATTGCAATTTCCTTCCTGCCGTCGCCGTCAAAATCACCTGCGGTTAAGTTATCGCCTTTGATTACGAGAGGGTATTCTTCGTGGAAGACCAGCGAAAAACTGTTTCCCGAAGAATGTTTGAAAATGTTTACTGATGTGAATTGAACATTGTTTGCATTTATAAAAGAGTTAGTGAAGACAACTTCCTGTTTACCGTCGTTATCAAAATCGTTTACTATAACATTCTGTGAGTTAGCATAGTTGTTTGCATTAGCGGGTAAATAATTCAAAACTGCAAACGGCGCAACAGTGCTTTGAAATTTCATAATGCGTAAACCCTGTGCTCCAAAGCCAAGTACTTCATCCACTCCGTCGCCATCAACATCGGCATACTTTGCAGACCAGAATTCGTCGCCGGCATCGTTGCTCCAGATTTTATTCGATGGAATCTGGTATGGTGCGGGAGATTCAAAGATGTTGCCGCTTCTTTGCTGTGAAGCAAGTAAGTCCCATTTATTGCTGCGAAGTATAACATCCCTTACAACATTATTACCAATCCATCCGCTCGAAACTTTTTCAAACCGGTTATTATTATTAAAGTTATAAATCTCCGCTGTTAAACCAAGCTGTACATTGTTGGTAAAAATATTCTTGCTTCCGTTATTGTATAAATCAATGACCTTATCGTTAACCTGACTCTTCGGTAGGTTGTAAGGTTTCTTAATGTAAGAGTATTTATCGATTTGTTTTTTCGCCCTGAAATGAAAGGATGTATCGTTTACGTTTACTTTCTTTCCGTTCAGCGAAACTGCTTCCAGATAAAATTCATATTCTGTTTCGGGAATAAATGAAAAATGATTCAGCAGAGCATAGTGGTCTGTAGTGAAAAATCCTATATTGCCGTCGTCTGCAAAGATGCTGTTGTACGGTTCGTTTACATTTTTCCTTTTGAAGTACACTAAACCTTTCGATGGTTCTTTTGAAGAGAAAGTAATGAACTCAGAGAATCCGTCTTTGAATAAAATTTCTCCGCTCGAATAATTAGTAATAACGGGTGTTGATTTGTTTTTTCTGATTATCGTTGAATGCTCGACAGTCTTACCGTTGTTTGTATAGATTATAAGTTTAAGTGTATAAGCAGTGTCGGGCAATGCAGCAGTATTCCATTTATAAACTGTATCTTTTATAACCTGTGAGCCTGAAGAGAACAAATCGCTAAACGAAGAGGGATTTTCGCCGACTCCATATTTTATTGCATAAGAACGGAAGAATGCTGATGCGGCAGTAACGGCCACAGGTACAGTGTCGTTTACAAAGCTGTAATTCAAGTACGGAGTATGTATTCTTGCTATGGAAGGATTGTTATAATTCTGAAATGCGGTTTGAGCATTCAGCAATCCTGAAGAATAATAATTATTCCATTCACTCTGTCCAGAGAAGAACGATGCTGAAGAGACGAGTATTCCTCTGATTTCTTCGTTTGAAAGGTTTGGGTTTTTAGTCTTTAATATTGCTGCTACTGCGGCGACGATAGGAGAAGAAAAAGATGTTCCGTTTGCAAGAGCATAATTACTTCCGAACTCGGCACTTCCCTGTCCGACGCGGCATGTAGTAAGAATATTTACACCGGGAGCATAAATATCAACAGTTTGACCATACGTTGAGAAGGATGCTTTCCTGTCAAGTTCGTCAGAGGCAGCGACAGATATAACTTCGTCAAATGCAGACGGATAATGAAGCACGTTTGAATTATCATTTCCCGCAGAACAGACAATCGTTACATTATTCAGATAGGC
>CAIUQV010000061.1 GCA_903901375.1 uncultured Ignavibacteriota bacterium | reverse complement strand
ATGTCAGAATTGTCGATACTCTGTTTTCCGTATGAAAACTTTTTCAATTTAATCTATTAATGTGTTAAATAATATTAGAGAACTTAAATCCGATAATTCCGAACCTGATATTTCAGTATTATCCTTATATTTGTCTGAAATCATTTTCAGATATTCAGTATCAAATAAATCATTATTAAACCTTTTCAGATTTACCTCATTCAATTTATTCTGAAAATGCATTTTAATTTTTGATGCATTTATAACTTCTGATAAATGACTGAATCCCGGATTTACATCGTACAAATATGAATGAGGACCTTTCTGCAAATGAATCGGATAATTAATTTTGTTTTTCAGAACCCACTTTAAAGGATATTTTGTATTTTTGAAATCCAGTCCCCTTCCCCAGTTTTCTGGCATCTTTGATAGAAACTTCTGAATGTTTCTGTCCCAGAATGGTAGTTTTATATCCCTGTTGTATTTTTCCAGTGGTTTTGAAATTGCCTTTATAGTAGATCCCTGCCAGTGAAATGAATTGTATAAATTTAAAAGCACAGAATAAATGTTTTTTTCATTCAGTAATTCTGCATAATCAATAAGATAATCGTTTTTAAATTTTTTAAATGCTACATCCGCACTCCTTGTCGTTAATTTCCCGTTATCATTATTGTAAAAAGGTATTCGTGCTCTTGAGAAGAAGAAGGAGGAAAGAAATTCAGCATTTCTTTCTGTTTCATTAGAAATTATATTTTCATTAAAAGAATTTTCAGGATATCTTGTTTTCAGGAAATTATACACAACATCTTTCAGATAATTTCCGGATTTAACACTTTTAAAAAACGAAGGACCGAATAAAAAAGACGACATTTTGTCTGCATACTCCCTGAATTGTAAATCAGGATGATTTAATATCGTTGCATATTGCGAAAAACCAAAATTATGAACTCCGTCGCTTATTTCACCCGAAAATACTCTGTCTTCATTACATGCATTTTCTTCAATGAAATCTGCTAATTTGCTGAAGTTGTATGTATTGTATGAAACAATATTGTTGTTTTTAAATATTGTGTCAAGATTTTTAAAATATTCTGCAGAATCGTCGCTCGTAAAATCAAAAGGTACTTCATACAATTCAATTCCGTAATATTTTGCTATATCTGTTGCTCTGTCTAATTCAAACTGATTAATTACTCCAGACCTTTTAGAATAAACCATTTTCCCTATAACTGCCTTCACATATTTAGCATCATACATTTCCCTCAGATAACCGAGTATTGCAGTGGAATCCCAGCCGCTCGATAAGTATATCCAGTTTATTCCATTATTAGAGCTTCTGTAACTTATTGAATCGAAAAGTATAGTATGATATTCATCTAGTATAGAATCATCATATTCCTCAATTTCATATATTTCCTTAGTAAGTTGATTAGCTCTCATTTTACTATTATCAATAAGTATATACTCCCTGTGTCCGATTCTTCTAACATTTTTAAACATCGTGTGTTTCTTGGGTGAGTAATTCCCGTAAGATATAAAGAAATTCAATAATGATTCCTGGCAAATTTCATTCAATAAACCATTTTTTTGGAATATTTCTAAATTATCGGAAACAATAAATGAATCATCTTTATTATAATAAAACACATCCTGCTTTGCAAATTTATCTAAAAGAACTGTAATCTTATCATTTTCAAAAACAATGATAACATAATCTCCTTCAATACAATCTTCAATTTTTTCAATATCAACATCATTTAAAGAATGTAAATGTTCATCTGTTATCTCATCCTCACGAATCTTTAATCCATCTATGATATAATAGTCAATAAAACCTGTGATATATATTTTTCTTTTCAAAAGATTAATAACTTTACGGGAATTAATCTTATAATAACAACCGCCGTATTCAGAATATTCATCACATCGAATATTCTTTCTTTTTGCATACTCTTTGTCAAAAATCTCTAACTTCATTTAAATATCTTTTTGTATTATGTTGCTTTAATTTATTTTTTAAACCAAGAACTACAAACCAGGAACTACGAACCAAGAACCAACTACCACAAATCACCCAACACCTAATACCCAACACCTAATACCCAACACCTAATACTCAACACCTAATACCCAACACCTAATACCCAACACCTAATACCCAACACCTAATACCCAACACCCAACACCTAATACCCAACACCTAACACCCAACACCTAATACCCAACACCTAATACCCAACACCCAATACCTAAACCCCCGCCATCCCCTTCAGCTCCTCTACCGTCAGCCATTTCGTATTTGTATCACTGCTGTATTTAAAACCGTCAGGACATTTCTTTCCTTTAACAAATTTATCACTTCTATCCTTTCCCCAGAATACATGATCAGGCTGAATAACAAAATAATCTTCCATTTCTACCGTTCTTCTTGCATCATCTTCGGGTACCATTATTTCGTGTAGTTTTTCCCCAGCTCGTATTCCTACATATTCGTATTTGCAATCTGGGGCAATCGCTTTTGCTAAATCCATAATGTTCATACTCGGAATCTTAGGTACAAATATTTCACCGCCTTGCATTGTATGCAATGAACTTATAACAAAGTTAACACCCTGTTCTAATGTAATCCAGAACCTTGTCATTCTTTCATCTGTTATTGGTATTATTCCTGTTTCTTTCATCTTCTTAAAGAATGGAATTACCGAACCCCTGCTTCCAACAACATTCCCGTATCTCACAACTGAAAATCTTGTACTGTAATTACCGGCATATGAATTTGCTGCTACAAACAATTTATCCGAACATAATTTAGTGGCTCCGTAAAGATTTATAGGGTTTGCTGCTTTATCAGTGCTTAATGCAATCACTTTTTCCACACCTTTATCCAGTGCTGCATCAATCACGTTTATTGCACCGTTAATATTAGTATTAATTGCCTCTATGGGATTATATTCCGCTGCAGGTACTTGCTTTAATGCAGCTGCATGTATGACATAATTTATTCCGTCAAATGCTCTGTATAACCTTTGTTTATCTCTTACGTCTCCAATGAAAAATCTTAATTGTGGATATTTGTCCTCCGGAAATTCATTCCTCATATCAAACTGCTTTAATTCATCCCTGCTGAAAATAACCACTCTTTTTGGTTTATACTTTTCAAATAATAACTTCGTAAATTTCTTCCCGAACGACCCCGTTCCCCCTGTCACTAAAATCTCTTTTCCGTTTAACATATGTTTTTATTTGTTAATTTATTAATATTTTTAAATCACCATATAGAAAACCAAGAACAAAGAACTACGAACCAACACCTAATATCCAACACCTAACACCTAATTCCAAACACCTAAAACCAAACACCTAAAAAATCTTTTTAACGATCCTTCTCACCTTCTCATTCTCATTCAACCCATACTTAAGATACAAGTCCCTCGTCTTGGCATACATTTTCCTTTTAATCTTTAATTTTGAACCTACTCCGGTTTCTGCAGGTAACTTTGAAATTATCTTTTCAAAATATTTCCTCATTTCTTTTTCTTTTAGGAAATACCTGCACCAGTTTTCAGTTAATTTATATACCCAGTTAATAAAATCCTCACCTTTTGGGATTCTATTAAAATCTTTGATTTCTGGAAATGGTTTCAAATTATTGGTTTTGATAAAATTTGAGACCCACTCAATTATTGTGTACACATCAAATTCTAATTCATCTTTGTGTCTGTTTCCATTCTCATCCTTCATTATTATTTCCTCAATTCTTTCAATTACCGGCTTTGAAAAATCTGCTAATGAATAATCAAGGAATCGTTTTCTTCTATCTTCCAAATCGGCAGCCAGTTCACTGTCCGGTTCTGTTGATTTATTTATACCAAAATATTTTTCGATATAACTCTCAAATTCAGCGTATGAATTCAAACAAAGTATTCCGCTTCTTTCAATCGTTGATTCGCTGCACTTTACATCAAACACAGCATCTTTAAGGTATATTAGCGGCTTCCCTGTTAATGATATTTCATACGCTACGTTCGAAATTACGTTTAACAAAACCCCCAAATCCATTTCATCACAGGCAAGTAAAAGATTATTTTCTTCAATTATCTTAAGATTATCAGGGAATTCATTCTTCATTTTATTCCAGAAATCATGATAATCGAATAAAACGTGCGGTTTTATTCTGAATTCCAGATCGACTCTTTTATTAGCAAGATTAATCACCTTCTTTATTGACTCCAGGTGTTTAAATTCATTCGTATTATGAGATGCGAATCCCCCTCCGGCAGAAGTGAAAAATGTTATAACTGGTTTATTATGTTTATCTTCTTTCTTTAATTTGAAATTATAAATATTATCATATTCAGTTGTATCATTCAGCAATCCGTTTTTCTTGTATTCAGTAATTTTCCCATTCCAATAATCCATTTGCATGCTTCCGGTAATAAATATACTATCAGCATTTTGACCTGCCTCTTTAAGTCCAATCAAGTTATCAGTACCCCAGACAAAATAATTGCTGGTCTCGAAAACCCGGCTTTCATAACCTGAATTATCAACCACTCCTCCGTGGATTGAAAGAAAAGTACTACAACCAGAATCTACAGCGGTCTTTGCCATACAACGAACACCCAGATCCCAGGAATTACTGAAATAGATTTTTTGAGGTTTAACAAAATCATACACATTCTGAAATGTATGCAAAACTTTCAAATACGTTTTTTCTCTTTCAAAGAAATCATTGAACTGAAAGTTAAGGTAATTGTTTGAAAACACCTCAGGAAAATCAGAGTATCTGACATCTTTGAACTTAATAAAATAGTCGAGTGATTTATCTATACTCTCAATACTTTTTTGGAGTTTATCAGTTTGCATGGAAAAATCATCGAAAAAAACAGGTATTTTCGTTTTGTTGCATTTTTCAGCATTTCTTTTTGGTGTTCTGAGAATTACAAAAATATTTTCATATTTACTTTGCAAATGCCTTGTAAGGTCGAAATCCCATTCAAAATTTTCCGATAGCAATACAAGAATTTTCTGTTTGTTGTTTTGTTTTGTTAATTTTTCTAAATCAAACAAATATTGAGATGTATCTAAATTATATGTTTTTAATACGGGCTTTAAACTAACTTTTGAAAGCCTGTAGCTTTCAACCGTTATATTATTTTTAGAGAAATGGTCTTTGCAAACTGCATTTAAAACATGATTATCGTCAAAAAATACCTGCATCGGAATACTTATTTCTTCGTTCACTATTACTTTGCCAACATCAAATTCCTGCAAGAGTTTATTCAAACAACTAACGGTATTATAAATTGATTTAAAGAATGGTTTTAAAAATACTTTAGTAATTTCAAATACATCT
>CAIUQV010000060.1 GCA_903901375.1 uncultured Ignavibacteriota bacterium | reverse complement strand
TTAAGGCAATAGGCTGGTTTGTTGAGGAGTACAATATGGCTCAGGTTTCTATGAATCTGGACAATTTCAGAGTTACTCCGCCTCATGTAGCTTTTGAAGAATGTCTGAAAGATGCAAAGGAATTAAACATTGCAGTTGCCGGCAGTGAGCTTGTAGGTCTGATACCACTTGAAGCAATGCTTAAGGCAGCTGATTATTATATTGCAAAAGAAAACTTATTTATCATTGATGAGAAACAGAAGATTCGTCTTGTGATAGAGCGTATGGGACTTTCCTCCATAGCTCAGTTCATTCCGGAAAAGAGAATTATTGAATATATGCTTGACGATGAAGTTCAGGAACCGCTTGCTAATATGTCAGTAAGGGATTTTGTTGAACTCGTTGGTGCAAGGACATCAGCTCCGGGTGGGGGAAGTGTTTCTGCTCTGGCAGCATCGCTTGGTGCAGGGCTTGGAGCAATGATGGGTTGGATGAGTTACGGAAGCAAAAAGTTTGAACATCTTGATTCGAAAATGAGAAAGTTTATTCCACCTTTACACACTGCAATGAAAGAAATGATATCTATGATTGATGCGGATACGAATGCATTCAACGATTATATGCTTGCTATGCGTCTGCCTAAGAATACTGATGAAGAGAAGAAAACCAGAAGTTTCAGAATGCAGGAAGGTTTAAAGAAAGCTGTTGAAGTCCCTCTTAAAGTAATGCGGACTGCCGATAAATGCTGGGACTGGATGGTTGAACTTGCTAAGGTCGGTAATGCATCTTCTGCATCAGACCTTGAAGTTGGTGCTAAATGTCTTGAAACAGGTATCTGGGGTGCGTTTAAGAACGTTAAGATTAATCTTCCTCAGATAGAAGATGCTGAATATAAAGAGAAAGTTGTAAAAGAAGGCGAAGAAATTCTTGACAGGGCAGTTAAAGCACTGAAAAAGATTGAGAAGGTTATAGCTTCACGAGATTAAAGTTAAAAAAGAGAGAAAGAAAATGGCACGCAGATAAGAGCTGATTTTTACAGATGCTCACTGATAATTTTCTAGGCAAAGAGATAAGAGAAGTTAAGAGTCAAAATAATTTTAAAGGCAGAGAATATCTGCCTTTTTTGATTTTCAGGCAATTGTGTAAAACTCTTTATTATCTAGTCTGTGATGCCTCAAAACACCTGCACGAACAAGGTTAACGAGTGTGCGGCTTGCACGTCTTTCGGATATATTGGATAATTTTTTAAATTCTTTTACAGTTATTGTGCTGTTTACTTCCAGGTATTTAATCAGCATTTTATCCAGTTCACCAAGAGAAATAATAAGCGGTGTTGAATCTACGTTGGAGAATTTTAGCAGGTTTGCTGTTTCTTTTGAAGCTATTATGGATTTATCTTTAAACCTGACGTATACACGTGAAGTTTCTTTATCGTTTTCATCGATTAATCTGTGAGGTTTCTTTCTGCTTTCAGGAATTTCTATTACGACTACATCTTTTGATTTAATTGGCACTATTTCGGTTTTGAATTCCACTTCCGGTTCGCAGTAAAATCTTGCTGCAGTATCTATCAGGTCAAGTTCCGATTTTTCGCTTTCTACTCCGTATATTTTTCCGTCGTCGTCAACTCCGAAAAATATGTATCCGCCGTTTGTGTTTGCAAAAGCTATCATTTCCTTTGCGATTTTCTGAGGTGTGGAGAACTTTCTCTTAAACTCTGTTCTTTCGTTTTCTCCTTCTTCAATAAGTCTGAAAAGTTCTATTGTGTACATTCAGCGTTTGTTCTTTTCTGCGTCTATATAATCCTGTAAAATTATCTGGGCTGAAATAGAATCGAGAGCACCTTTTTGCTCTCTTTTCTTTTTGCTTAAACCTGAATTTTGAAGGCTGTACTGTGCAAGACTGCTTGTGAATCTTTCGTCGAGATAATGAATTTCACATTCAAGGGAATTATTTTTTAAGAAGTTGACAAGAGTACTTCTGAATCTGTCAACGTCATCTGTTGAATGTGTTTTTTCCAGATTGAACTTCAAAGGATAACCGATGATAATTCTGGAAACATTCTCAGATTTTATTATTGCAATGAGTTTATCAAAAGTATCTTTTGCATTCGGAATAAAATCTCTCTGAAATGCAAATGTCTTGCTTTCATCGCTCACTGAAATACCAATTCGTTTCAGACCAAAATCGATGCCGAGATATTTTGTCCCTGTGCTCAAACCGGATTAACTGAAAATACTGCTATTCGGTATAGTCAGATTTCAGGAAGTTCTTTAACAATTTACCGGGTTTGAAATGCATCTTTCTTCTGCCTGGTACGAATACGAATTCTCCGGTCTGGAGATTTCTTGCTTTTGGTTTTGGTTTTGTTTTCTTTACTTCGAAAACTCCAAATTCTCTGATTTCAATCCTCACGATTGGATTTGCTGACATTATCAATTCCCTCATAGAATCAAAAAGTGCGTCAACGATCACTTTTCTTGTTACTCTTTTTCCGAGCAACTTTTCTTCCATTTTCTTCTCGACATCTTTTCTTGTTAGTGTCGGGATTCTTGACTGTGTTCTTCTGGTTTTCTTTTCTTCGTTGTTTTCCATACGAATTTAATCTCCTATAGATTTATAAAATCTTAATAAATACAAATATAAAGAATAAATTATTAATATAACTGATATATAGTATAGATAACGGATTACATTTTGTAAAAGTTCATTATTAAATACAGTTAATAGTATAATTACACCTATACTGAATACGGCAATCTTACCCGGATAGTTGGACATCAGTACAATTTTGTTTCTTGATTTCAGGTAAAGTCCAAACAAAAGTATAAGTAAATCCCTTGCTATCACAACTACGAAGAACCAGGTCTCAACTCTTCCCTGTATAAATAATATTATAACTATGCTGACTACTGCAATTTTATCTGCCAGCGGGTCGATGATTTTCCCAAGCTCTGAAACCTGATTCAGTTTGCGGGCAAGGTATCCGTCGAGCAAATCAGAAACGTACATCGCAACGAGTATGGCTGCTACGTAAATTGTGTTACTGCCATTCTGATTTATCAAAAGAAATACTAAAGGTATAACCAGTAATATTCTTAAAACGGATATCTGATTTGATACGTATAAAAACTCTTTTTTCAACGATTTAATATATATTAATACTGAACTTAAATAAGTTAATAAATTTATGAATTAATTAAACTATATTATTTGTGTTTTAGTTAATATATTTTAAAGGATAAAAAATAACTTAATGACAACATATTTAGATAATGCCGCATCCACACGAATGGACGACAGGGTTGTAGATGCAATGCTTCCATACCTTAAAGAGAAATACGGGAATCCTTCATCTGCACATAAACAGGGAAAAGCGTTAAAAGTATCGATTGAAGATGCAAGGGAAACTATTGCAGATTTCTTCGGCACAAAACCGAAGGAAATTTTCTTTACGAGCGGAGGAACGGAATCAAATAATTTTGCGATAAAAGGATGTGCGTTTTCATCGGATGGCAAATTCCACGGAATCACTTCTTCAATAGAGCATCCTGCAGTTCTGGAGACGTATAATTATATTTGTAAGTTTGGTTTTGAGGCAGATGTAGTTAAACCGGATTCCCTTGGAATGATAAATCCTTCATCAATCGAGAACAGGATTAATGATAAAACCAGGCTTGTTTCTGTTATGCATGCAAACAATGAGATTGGTAATATTAATGATGTAAAGGCAATAAGTGAAATCTGCAGAACACGCGGTATTCTGTTTCACAGCGATACTGTTCAGAGTATTGGCAAAATGGATGTTAAACCAAAAGAGCTCGGAATAGATTTTCTTACTCTTTCTGCGCATAAGATATACGGTCCAAAAGGAATAGGTATTTTATTCATTGACGAGAATGTTAAGATTGACAAGTACATTCACGGCGGAAGCCAGGAACGTAATATGCGCGCCGACATTGATAAACATGTAAAACAGCGAAAATCCGGCGTCTCTCATTTTTACATAAGTATTATTATCATACATTTGACCGACAAGAGCCTGAAGGTTTCCTTTAAAAAGCCCGTTTCCAAAAGCAATGGTAAAAAGTCCGACGCATGAAATGATTAAAAATAATGTTTGATCCGGAACAGGAGTTTTTGTGGGGAATGCAATTAAAAAATAGCC
>CAIUQV010000059.1 GCA_903901375.1 uncultured Ignavibacteriota bacterium | reverse complement strand
TAAAATCTATATAATATATATAGAGTAGTTATACATTATTTTAAGGAAAGCTGTATTTTAACATCAAATACTCTAAATACGCTTTTTTCTAAACATGGAATCATTTTTGATTCTATTATTATAAAGACTATATAAATTTGACATATAATTCAATTTACTCCCTAATATGTCAATAAATTCTCTTAATTGTCATTCCGATTGAATTATTTGTCATAAGGTTATTTAAAAAACTGCATTTATAGCTTGTTTTTTCTGGCATGGTGTTTGATATATATAAAGACGTAACAATTAAAATTTAAATTAAATAAATTAAATATAGGAGAAAAAGAAATGAACTTAATCAAATTTAAAAGGGAAAATGATTTATTGAGCGATGCTTTCAAATCAATTTTTGATGCACCGTTTTTCAATACCGAGGTAAGTGATCCGACAAGTTTCAGACCAAGAACAAGGATTACTGAAGACAAGGATAATTTCTATATTAATCTTGAGATGCCGGGTATTCCGAAAGACAACGTAAAGATTGAAGTTGAGAATAATTTACTTTCTATCAAAGGTGAAAAGAAAGTTGAGAATAAGTCAGAGGATACAAACTTAGTGATGAACGAAATAGTTTACGGTGAGTTTTGCAGAACCTTTAATCTTTCAAAAGATATTAAGGTGGACGGTATCGAAGCAGAATTTAAAGATGGTTTACTTATAGTCAGCCTGCCTAAGGTTGAAGAAGCAAAGCCGGTTGTTAAAGAAATAAAGGTTAAATAACTTTCACAAAAAGACGTCTAATTAACAGAAACTACCTGCTTTAGGCGGCAGGTAGTTTTATTACAAAAGAAAGTGAGGATTTAAAAAATGGGAAAAATTATTGGAATCGACTTGGGGACTACTAACTCGTGCGTATCAGTTATGGAAGGTAACGATCCGGTCGTCATACCTAATTCAGAAGGTATGAGAACTACTCCGTCAGTAGTTGCTTTTTCAAAGACGGGAGAAAGATTGGTGGGCGATGCTGCAAAGCGTCAGGCTGTTACTAATCCGACAAATACAATCTTCTCCATAAAGAGATTTATGGGTAGAAGGTATAATGAGGTAAGTTCAGAAATCTCTGAAGTACCTTATAAAGTTATAAAAGGTGATAATGATGTTGCACGTGTTGAGGTAGAAGACAAGTCGACAAATCAGAAGAGAGTCTACTCTCCTCCGGAGATTTCGGCTATGGTATTGCAAAAGATGAAGAAGACAGCTGAAGATTATCTTGGACAACCTGTAACAGAAGCAGTAATCACAGTTCCTGCTTACTTTAACGATGCACAGAGACAGGCAACGAAAGATGCCGGAAAGATTGCCGGACTTGATGTAAAGAGAATAATAAATGAACCAACTGCTGCAGCACTTGCATACGGACTTGATAAGAGCAAGAAGAATCATAAAGTGGCAGTTTACGACTTAGGTGGTGGTACGTTTGATATATCAATACTTGAACTTGGTGACGGCGTGTTTGAAGTTAAGTCAACTAACGGTGACGGACACTTAGGCGGTGATGACTTTGACCAGAGACTTATGGATTATCTTGCTGATGAATTCCAGAAGAAGGAAGGCATTGATTTAAGAAAAGACCCTATGGCTTTACAAAGACTTAAAGAAGCTGCTGAGAATGCGAAGAAACAACTATCAACAACTCCGCAGACAGAAGTGAATTTACCATACATAACTGCAACTGCAGACGGACCAAAGTTCCTGGTAGAAACAGTTACTAAGGCTAAGTTCGAATCGTTAGTCAGCGATTTAGTTGCAAGAACAGTTGGACCATGTGAGAAAGCAATTCTTGATTCAGGATTAAGCATTAGCGAAATTGATGAAGTAATTCTTGTCGGAGGTTCTACACGTATTCCTGCAGTTCAGGAAACAGTAAAACGCGTTTTCGGAAGAGAACCTCACAAAGGTGTAAATCCGGATGAAGTTGTGGCAATTGGTGCAGCAATTCAGGGCGGTGTATTAGCAGGTGATGTACACGATGTACTTTTACTCGACGTTACACCATTATCACTCGGTATTGAAACGCTTGGTGGTGTTATGACTAAACTGATTGAAGCTAACACAACTATTCCTTCTAAGAAGTCGCAGACTTTCTCCACGGCAGCTGATAATCAGCCGGCAGTTGAAATTCACGTACTTCAGGGCGAAAGGCCTATGGCAGTGGACAACAGAACACTCGGAAGGTTCCATCTTGACGGTATTCCGCCTTCACCAAGAGGAGTTCCGCAGATTGAAGTTACATTCGACATCGATGCAAACGGAATTCTTAATGTCGCAGCTAAAGATCTTGGCACTGGTAAATCACAGGATATAAAGATTACACATTCTTCAGGATTAACAGATACTGAAATTGAAAAGATGAAGAAAGATGCAAAAGAACATGAAGCTGAAGATAAGGCAAAAAGGGAAGTGATTGATTTAAAGAATCAGGCAGACTCTATGGTATTTCAGGGTGAAAAGCAGCTGAAAGAATTTGAAGGAAAACTTGATCAGGAAGAGCGCTCTAAGATTCAGGCAGCTATAGACAGACTCAAAGAAGCAGGAAAGACAGATAATGTTAATGAAATAAAATCTGCTATTGAACAGTATAATACTGTCTGGAACGAAGCATCGTCAAAGATGTATTCACAGGCAAAAGGACAACCTGGAGATAATCCAAATCCGGGTGCCGAACAACAATCCGCAGGTTCAAGCGAACCGAAAAAAGATGACAATGTTGAGAATGCTGACTTTGAAGTGGTGGACGACAAAAAGTAAGACGGAACTGATATGGTGAAAACTGTATCTTTACTTACTAATATTTAATAAGAAAGGGACTGAAGTTATTTAGTCCCTTTTTGTATTTAGGGATAAATTAAAGTGTGTGAGTGACAAATACATTATATAAATCGCTTTTGTTTTCTTGCAATTTTTCTCTTGACAATTAGGTTTTTTATAATTATCTTTAATATGCAAATAAAGTACATTTATTGATTATTATGTGATTTATAAGCTAATATTCAATATCTGTATAATCAGATATTTAAAGCACTTCAATCCAATTCCAATCCAACTTCAATACAACCTCAATGCAACTATTTGCCGTAGTCCTGACGTTTCTCTGCCGTTCTCCTATTATTCATGTTATACTCACTTTATGCTTGGCTGATTCTTATAGGGTTTTTCTCATTTTTATAGTACTTTTTTATTCATTTGTGCATATTTTAAGCATATTTTATCCGTAATAGGTAAATTTATAGCTATTCTCTTGTAAGTGTAGTAATTAAGAAAAGTTTCCAACTATTGTTTTCTATGGAAGGATTTTAAAAAATAAAGAAAAAGGGAACAAGATGTTGTTCCCTTTTAATAATCAGTTAATATGTTAAAACTAAGTATTCAAGAGTAAATCGTTTAAACTTGAGTATTTTGCAATATAATCCTCATGGCTTCTTGAAATTACTTCCCAGGCTTCTTCTCTGCCGTAAACGTGAGTTATTTCACAGATTCTGTTCTCTGAGCCGGGAGCTTCTTTGTAAGTCAGGAAATAGTGTTTTATTCTGTTGATTAATGAAGCAGGTAAATCAGAGATATCATCCCATTGACCGAAAATATTATCCTTATGCATTACTGCTATAATTTTATCATCTGCTTCATTTCCGTCTATCATCCTCAATCCTCCGATAGGAACAGCATTTAAGAGAATATCATTATGAGTAATAACTTTCTCTGTGATGACACAAATATCCAGCGGGTCGCCGTCTCCTTTGATACCTTTTCGTCCTGTTTTGCCACAGCAGTACTCTGCAACTTTATCACCGCAATATGTTTGTGGAATAAGCCCGTATGGTGTTGGGCAGACGTTTGAATATAGCTGAGGTCTGTCTATTGTCAGGTATCCGCTTTGCTTGTCGAGCTCATATTTAAGTGTATCTGTCGGAACTATCTCAATATATGCTGTTAATAATTCAGGTGAGTGTTTTCCGATATGAACACCGTGCCAGGGATGTGCTTTTAAAATAGGTCTAACGTCGTTCCAGAAAAGTTCTATATTTTTTCTATCCATGTTTATTTTGATATGTATGTTAATGATTTTTTGATTATATCTTCAGTTGTTAATGTAACATTTGTGTTCTCTTTCAGTACTTCACGGATGATTTTCTCGGCATCGCTTCTCTGATAACCAAGGTTTAATAAAGCGCTCAGTGCATC
>CAIUQV010000058.1 GCA_903901375.1 uncultured Ignavibacteriota bacterium | reverse complement strand
TCTAAAAACTACGTTCCGCCGATTGAAAGAACAGATCCGGGTATGAATGAAATTGCAAGTTACAACAGTGACGACTTTATTACTGATATTAATGAGAACTTCCTTACTCCTGAAGCAGTAAGAACCGATTTCTCTACCGGAAGATTCTGCATAAACTCACCTCAGGAAGCGAATAATATCGTAGATAAGATAATTCAATACGAATCACCACAGAATATAGGAATCTGGAAAAAGAAGATAATGTACTGTGCAGATGATGGATGGACTACAGAAAACAATCAGGGTGAAGAAGGTGATTTACATACACGTCAATGTGAGACTATCGCTGAAGTTTACACATCAAAAGATTTTGAAAAAGAAAAAGTATATATAGTTACTTATCCTGCAATCATTACCCCACAAGGCAGAAGGAAACCAGGTGCTAATGTTGATATAATAAAAGGCTGGAATGAAGGCAGGCTTTTAATAAACTGGACAGGGCACGGAAGTACTGATTTATGGGCTCACGAACATGTATTTGAAAAAGATGAGTCTATACCTCAAATGAAGAATAAAAATAAGTATCCTATCGTCACGATAGCAAGCTGCGATCTTGCAAGATGGGATGATCCTTTTTTAATAAGTGCTGCTGAACAACTTGTATATGTTAAAGAAGCGGGTGCTGCTGCAGTGATTGCTGCAACAAGACCTGTTTATGCAAACTTTAATGAAATATTCAATAACACCCTCTGGGATAATATTATGCATTATAAAGATACATTGAATTTACCTATCAGATTAGGTAAAGCAATGTACAACGTTAAAAATCAGCTATCAACGATCGGTGAGAATGATATGAAATTCTGTCTGATAGGTGATCCTACTCTTAGAGTCAGTATTCCACAATATTTTACAAGAATAGACAGTATAAATTCTAAATCGATTTATGATACTGCAATTGTTAAATCTCTTCAAAAAATGAGAATAAGCGGCAGCATTTTAAAGACCGATTCTACATTTTGGAATAACTTTAACGGTGATATAGATATTAAAGTACTGGATGTTGACAAGAACATAACCTTTATGGATTTCGGAAGAGCATTTAATTTCAGACTGGACGGAGGAGTTATATTTAAAGGTGCTGCAAAAGTCATTAACGGCAGATGGTATATTGAATTCATAGTACCAAAAGATATTTCATACAACAGCGGTAATGGTAAGATACTCGGATACTTTAATAATCCAAACTATGAAGGATCAGGATATACTGACAGGTTTATTCTTAACGGAATTGATTCGTCTGCAGTTTCAGATACAACCGGTCCTGATATTTCATTGTTTATGGACAACAGAGGATTCAGAAGCGGGGACATAGTAAATCAAAATGCTAAATTAATTGCCGATTTGTTTGATGTAAGCGGAATTAATTTAACCGGAACTATAGGTCATAAAATTGAGGCAGTATTAAATAATAACGACAACAACAAGATTGACTTAACACAGTATTACAATACTACAAATGGTTATCAGTACGGAACTGTAGAATATAATTTTGACGGACTCCCTGATGGTAATTACACTATAAGGTTTAAAGCATGGGACACATACAATAACTTTAAAGAAACAAGCATAAATTTTGTTGTGAAAAGCACGTCATCTTTGGTAGTATCAAATGTTTACAATTACCCCAATCCGATGAAAGATATCACAAATTTCACTTTCCAGCATAATTTTGATGTTCCGCTGAATGCAGATATATACATTTATACAGTTTCAGGCAGAAAAATTCAGACAATTAGACGAACTAATATAAGTGAAAAGAATGTTTCAATTGAGTGGGATGGCAAAGACGCTGATGGTGATTATATAGCAAATGGAGCATATATATACAAATTAATAGTTAAATCAGAAGACGGTTCGTTCTCTAATGTTCAGACCGGTAAATTAGCAAAATTAAAATAACAATAAATATATTTAACGGAGGTAAAATGTTAAGTAACATGAAAGTAAGATTATTTGCAGGATTAGTATTAGCAGTATTAGCTTTATTATCTATTGACAATTCTTACGCACAGAACACAATATCAACAGGTGTACCATTCCTGTTAATCGGTCCTAATTCAAGGTTTACCGGTATGGGAGAAACAGGTACAGCAATTTCAGATGATGCAACGGCAATGCACTGGAATCCATCGGGTCTTGCTTTTCAAACGACGGGTACTGAGATTAATTTCACTCACTCACCCTGGCTACCAGGTTTAGGTTTATCGGATCTTTTTTATGATTACTTAGCAGCTAAAAAGTATATCAAATCGATAAATGGAACAGTCGGTGCGAGTTTAACTTATTTAAACATTGGTGAAGTTATAACGACCGACGAATTCGGTAATCTGACAGGTAAGGATTATAAAGCATACGAGTTTGCTTTTGCACTTGGTTATGCTACAAAGGTAAGTAAACCAGTCGGTGTTGGGGTTGTAGCACGTTTAATTTACTCAAGACTTTCACCCGATAATGTTACTGTCGGAAATGAAAAAGGAACGGGTACAGCATTTACTACAAGTTTTGACCTGTCAATGCTTTACAAAATGGACAGAGGTCCAAAATTCCTCAAAGATAAATTTTCGGTTGGAGTTAACCTCTCAAATATGGGTCCTAAAATTTCTTACGTAGATGCTTCTCAGGCAGATCCTTTACCTACACAGTTAAGATTCGGAGTTTCGTACAACGTTCTCAGAAACGAAGGTAACGATTTAACAATCACAGCTGACTTTGCAAAGTTACTTGTAAACAGAAACTCTCCTACGGATGTGGATCCTTTTTACAAAGCATTTTTCACTTCTTGGAAGGGCGGAATAGAAGGTATTGCGAAATCAATTCAGACTTCTGTTGGTGCAGAATACTGGTATGGAAGTCCAAAGCTTATTGCTCTCAGAGCGGGTTATTTTTATGAAGATCCTTCGAACGGTAACAGAAGGTTTGTGACATTAGGAGCAGGATTAAGGTATTCATTGTACGGATTTGATTTTAGTTACATTACCGGTACTGAGAACAATCATCCGCTTGCTAACACACTCAGATTCGGATTGCTTGTTAACTTTTAAACAGGTATAAATCCCTTTATAAAAGTACTTAAAAGGCATATATTTATTGTATATGCCTTTTTTAAATTTATTAATAATTCCAGAAAGACAGATGAAAAAATTTTCAATATTAGCCTTAATATTAACATTAAGTTGTACTGTTGTATTTTCTCAGAGCAAAATATTAAATCAGGGTGTCAGGCTATCGCATCCCCTTTCGACGGTAAATTCTCTTACACCAAAGTCATTTAAATCCAGTTCAGACACGCTTAAAATAGTTGCAATTTTGGTACAGTTTCAGGAAGATCATGATACTTTATCGACAGGAAACGGTCAGTTTGATTTGTCAAACAGATACTTTGATCCAGCACTACAGAGAGATACTGTGATTGATTCTCCTCCTTATGACAGTGCATACTTTGCAGATCATCTGTTGTTCGTTAAGAATTACTATAACAAATCATCTAAAGGCAAATTAAACATTAATTATGAAATTTTTGGAAGAGTTATTACACTTCCAAAAAATATGAAGAGTTACTCTCCGCAGAAGAATGAAAGTAATCTGAAATTAGGAGAACTCTTTAAAGATGCATGGGCTGTAGCAGACAGCTTTATCAACTTCACAAATTATAATCCAGATAACACGGCTTTTGTTCTTTTTCACGCTGGTGTTGGAAGAGATATAGATCTTACTTCTGTTTTTGGTTTTGATCCGACTCCGTATGATATACCTTCTGTATATCTAGGATTGAAGTCACTTAAAGAAATTTACGGGCAGAGTTATGAGGGGTATCAAACAAGTGAAGGATTTATTATAAAGAACTCATTAATAATTCCTTCCACTGAACTGAGAACCTTATACCTTACTTCAGGTAATTTTCTTTTACAATTGGGTATGAACGGAATATTAACCGGCAGCATAGGCAGTTATCTCGGACTTCCGGATTTGTTCAATACTAAAACAGGTAAAACAGCCATTGGAAGGTTTGGTCTCATGGATGGACAGTCTCTTTTCAGTTTTAACGGAATATTTCCTCCAGAACCTTCTGCCTGGGAAAAGGCATACCTGGGATGGATAGACCCAATAAACGTAACATCAGGAGATAATGTCTTTAACATAAAAACATCATCTACTCCGGAACAAAAAGATTCTACTATGTTTAAAGTTTTCATGAGTTCTAAAGAGTATTTTCTTATTGAAAACAGAAACAGAAATCCTTTTAATACAGGTCAGAAAGTTTACACAAGAAACAGAGCGTTCCGTGATTCAACACTATTTACAAAAGACATACCCGGGTTTATTAATTATGATATTTACAGTATTAACGGTAATGTAACTGATGTATCTTATTTTGACTGGAGTTTACCGGGGGATATTTCAGACACAGCAAATTACAGAGGCGGAATATTAATATGGCATATTGATGAAAATGTAATAGATGCTAATATTCTTAATAATACTGTTAACAATCAGATAGAACACAAAGGTGTAGATTTAGAGGAAGCTAAAGGATCTCAGGATATTGGTGTTACTTTTAACACACCGTTTGGAGCAGTTACCGGTGACGGTACTTTTGTTGACTTCTGGTATAACGGAAAGCACTATGTTCCGGCTACTATTTATAAGAATGAATTTACACCTACATCTATACCTAATTCTCTAAGTTATTCATTAGCAAATAATAATATTCGTATTACAGATTTCGACACTATTGGATATGCGATGAAATTCAAAGTTAAAATCGGCAGTAAAACAATATCTCCTATTTCCGGATATCCTAAGTATATTGGAGGTACTATAAACAACGAATTTTCACAGGTTATTCCGTTAGATATTAATAATAACGGTAAAGAGTTACTATTTGTGAATAACGGTACCAGTCTTTTCGCTTTTAAAAATGATGGTGCAGGACTTACAAACGTCAATGGTTTACTTTTAAATGGTTACGGAAGTATTCCTCCCACTTCAGGATATTTTTCATATACGAATGATGTACGATTAATTGCAGTAAATAACGGCGTTTCG
>CAIUQV010000057.1 GCA_903901375.1 uncultured Ignavibacteriota bacterium | reverse complement strand
ATAAAGGATACGGAAATCAATAGACCACAGTCCCCGATAAGCGTTCTTCCTAAAGATGATGTGATGGATATTAAAGCTGATTCCGAAGAAGATGTCAGTAAGCAAGATATTAAAATGGAACCAAAAGAAACAGTTGCCGATAAAAAGAAGAAAAAGAAAATTGACGATCTGATTATTAAAACCCCAAAAAAGGAAGAAGCATCCGAAACTGATATTAATCCTGAAAACTCGAATGAACTTGATGGTCTTGAAAGTATGCAGGAAGATGATTTCATAGAAGAAAAACTCGAAAACTATAAATTCCCGCCGCTCGATTTACTCGATAATCCGTCAAAAGAAGATTCTGAAGTAATTTCTGACGATGAGTTGAAACATAATGGTAGATTGCTTCAGGAAAAACTTCTTAAGTTTGGAATCGAGATTAAAGATATTGCAGCTACTCCTGGTCCTGTGGTTACTCTTTACGAATTAATTCCTGCACCTGAAGTTAAGCTCTCTAAAATAGAATCTTTACAGGATGACATTGCCCTTGCAATGAAGGCAAAGGGTATTCGAATGATAATTCCTATTCCGGGGCGAGGTACTGTTGGGGTTGAAATTCCGAACAGTAAATCACAAATGGTAAGGGTTAAGGAAGTCGTTTCGTCTTCAAAGTTTAATGAAAGTTCCAAAAAGTTAACAGTTGCATTCGGGAAAATGATTGACGGCGAAATATATGTTGACGACCTTTCAAAAATGCCGCACGTATTAATGGCTGGAGCTACAGGTTCAGGTAAAAGTGTCGGTATTAATACAATTATCGCTTCATTATTGTACAAAATGCATCCCGCTGATCTCAAGTTTGTGATGATTGATCCTAAGAAAATTGAACTTAGTTTGTATTCAAAACTCAGAAACCATTTTGTTGCCACATCGAATGATATAAACGAAAGTATTGTAACAAGTCCGTCAAATGCCGTTTCAATTCTTAAAAGTGTTGAAATGGAAATGGAACAAAGGTATGATAAACTTGCTAACGGTGGTGTTCGGAATATAGAAGCTTATAATGTTAAATATGCTGAAGGAAAACTTAAAAATAACGAGGTTATCAGACATAAGAAGATGCCTTATATTGTTGTAATCATAGATGAACTTGCAGACTTGATGATTACTGCCAAAAGGGAAATAGAAGAACCTATTGCTAGAATTGCCCAGATGGCTCGTGCTGTAGGAATTCACCTTATTGTTGCTACTCAAAGACCTTCAGTTGATGTTATTACAGGTGTGATAAAAGCTAACTTCCCTGTACGTATTGCTTATCAGGTGGCTTCTAAAATTGATTCAAGAACGATATTGGATATGGGAGGGGCTGATCAGTTACTGAGAAATGGTGATATGCTTTATTTATCATCATCTACTCCAAAGCCTGTTAGAATTCAAAATGCTTATATATCTACTGAGGAATGCGAAAAGCTGGTTGAATTTATTTCTGAACAAAAAGGATATACTAAGCCTTATTTATTGCCTTCTGTTATGAAAAAGAAGGGTAATGGAATGTATTCTGATGATGACTGGGACGAGATGTTCCCTGATGCAGCGAGACTAATTTTAAAATTACAAAATTGTTCTACTTCAACTCTTCAGAGAAGACTTAAACTTGGCTATGCACGTGCAGCAAGAATAGTTGATCAGATGGAAGAAGCAGGAATTGTTGGTCCAAATCAGGGTGCCAAAGGAAGAGAAATCCTTATCACTGAGGAAGAACTCGAAGAAATACTCCAGGGACTTTAATACAAATATCTAATATTTATTTACTGTTTATTTTAAATCTTCCAGAAGATTATTTAGTAATGATGAAGCACCTATTCTGAATAACTTTGATGTTAACCATTCTTCACCCAGTATATTTAATACGAGAGCTATATATTGTAAAGCCTCATCTGTTGTCCTGATACCGCCAGCTGGTTTAAACCCTATTCGTTTTCCTGTTTTTTCAAAATGATCTTTAATTACTGACAGCATAACAAATGCAGCTTCGAGTGTAGCTGCTGGAGAAATCTTACCTGTTGAGGTCTTTATAAAATCTGCACCCGCATTTATTGCTAAAACACTCGCAAGATAAATATTCTCAGTTGTTTTTAATTCACCAGTTTCAAGAATTACTTTTAAATGTACTGGATTATTACTTTTGCCTGCTCTGCATAATTCACTTATTTGGCTTATCTCGTCTGATACTAGTTTGTAATTATTTGATAGAAATTCACCTCTCGAAATTACCATATCAATTTCATCGGCACCTTCGTCTATGCAGTATTTAATTTCTTCTAGTTTTAATTGTAATGGCACCTGTCCGGAAGGGAATGACGTTGCCACTGTAGCAGTCTTGATATTCGTACCTTTAAGTTTACTGGAAACAAAATTAATAAATCTTGGATAAATACAAACCGCTGCACATGTAGGGACATCTTTTTTATTCGAAGGATTTATTGCTTTGTCGCATAGTAATCCTACTTTATCAAAAGTATCATTTCCTTCTAACGTTGTAAGGTCTATAAAAGAAATTGCTTTAAAAATATAATCATTTTTATTCTCAGCGATTTTGCTGTTTGTTGACAATTTATTCGCTTTGTCTGATATATTAGTGCTCCCGAAAAGTCTGTTATAATTTTCCATTATTCTATACTTAATTTATAAATTATTAGCTGCTGCTTAATTAAATTTACAATTTTTGTTCTGAATTTTATAGATAGAAATTAATAACCAAAGACTTAAATGTTTACTTTATATTACATTTGTTATTTATTAGAAAATAGTTAACTTAAGTGAAGTTGTATTATAGGTTTTCAACAAAATTGTTGTATTTATTATGTTTAATAAAAACGTAAAAAATATCATTATGAAAAAGATATACATATTTCCGTTTGTTTTAATGGCATTTATTGTTGTCTCTTTAATGTCTTCTTGTTCACCAAGTGATGAAGAAGATATTTATGTATTAAGGGACACAGTTGTTTTAAATGTTGATACATTGATTAAGGAACAGCGTAATGTTCAGAAAGTTAATTTAACATTTGTTATCCAGCTGGCTGCTTTTAAGGAACAAGGATATGCCGATGCATTCTCAGTTTCTGCAAAAGAAAAATTGAATTCAATTCCAGACGTTAGAAAATCCGGAAGTGTTTTCCTCGTAACCGTTGGAAAGTTCTTCGATGCTGCTTCTGCACAGGATTATCTTACTTTTGTTAAATCCAAAGGGTTTACAAATGCATTTGTAAAATCAATAAATTAATTTAAACGGAGTATTAAAATGAAAAATGTATATTATACTATATTACTTTTAACTGCTTTTAGCATTTCAATATTCCTCACTTCATGTTGTGCCGATAATGAATGTGCGGAAGAAGATATTTACGGCAAAACAATAGTAAAACAAACTGATACTTTATACAATAAAGTACCCGTTGTGGAAAGAGGTCCCTATAGCGTACAGATAGGTGCTTTTGCTAATAAAGCATATGCCGATGCATTTTTAAGGGAAGCTAAATCTGACCTTAGAATGGATATTTCTTTAAAACAAACTAGTGACGGTCTTTATAGAATATTAATTGGTGAATATAAAACACTTACTGAAGCCGAAGAAGTGTTACAGGCTGTAAAAAGGAAAGGTTACAATGATTCCTTCACCCGTGACAATTACGGACCTATAAATAAATAAACTTTCTTACATATGGATTCAGGAAAGATAATTGATGGTAAATATATTTCCTCGGTAATTAAAGATGAGATAAGAGAAGAAACCAAGAAATTACTTTTTGAACGGAATATTATCCCTGGTTTAGCTTTTATTATTGTCGGTGAAAATGCCGCTTCAAAAGTTTATGTAAACAGTAAGGGGAAAGCATGTGAAGAAATAGGCTTTCATTCCATAACTAAAGCTCTTCCCGAAACAACTTCCGAATCAGAATTGCTTAGAATTATTAATGATTTTAATGCAGATAATAGTATTCATGGCATTTTGGTTCAATTACCCCTCCCTGAACATATAAACGAGCAGAAAATAATTGAAGCCATAGATTATAAGAAAGATGTTGATGGATTCCATCCTCAAAATGTCGGCAGACTATCTATCGGTCAGAAGTGTTTTATTCCTTGTACACCTTTTGGAATTGTTGAATTAATTAAAAGATCAAATGTTGATACCAATGGAAAAAATGTCGTTGTAATAGGTCGTAGCAATATAGTTGGAAAACCAATGGCAAGCCTTTTCCTTAGAAAGGATCTGAACTCTACAGTAACAATATGTCATAGTGCAACAAAAGATATTAAATCATTTACATCTGAAGCTGATATTCTTATTGCAGCAATCGGTAAACCGGAATTCGTAAAAAGTGATATGATTAAAGAAGGTGCTGTAATCATTGATGTTGGTATAAACAGGATATCCGATAATACTATTCCAAAAGGTTACAGATTAACCGGTGATGTTGATTACAATGACTGTTATAAGAAAGTATCAAAAATTACACCGGTCCCCGGTGGAGTTGGACCAATGACAATTGCAATGCTTATGAAAAATACTCTTTCATCTGCATCTAAATCTGTTTACGAATGAAACTAAAAATTCTAACTAAAATTTCTTTAATTACAAATCAGAAATATTTGGATAATCTGATTTCGCATTTATTCCTTATAGGAATTACATCTTTTGAAGAGAAAGAGAGCTCAGTTGAATTATACGTGAAGCCGGAAGAAGTCTCAGGGATTATTAAATCTGTTTCGGATAATTTTTCAGGAAAAACTCTGGATATACTTGTTGAAGAAATCGAAAATAGAAACTGGAATGAAGAATGGCAGAAAAGTATAGAACCCATATTTATAGATAATAAACTTATTATATATCCGACCTGGAAAAAAGAAGAAGTAAGAAAATATAAAGGATATATAAAAATACAGATTGATCCTAAAATGGCTTTTGGTACTGGGCATAATGAAACAACACAGCTTGTCCTTAAACAGATGTCGAAGTATTTAACCCGAAAAGATAAATTTCTTTTTGACTTTGGTTGTGGAACAGGCGTTCTTGCAATTGCTGGTATTAAAATGGGTATTCAGAAAGCAGTTGCCGATGATATTGATGAAGATTCTATCGATAATGCAATTGAAAACTTTAAGCTGAATAAAGTTTACGGTAAAATAAAACTTTATCAGAATTCAATTTCTGATATTAAGGAAAAGAATTTCGATGTTATATGTGCAAATATTATCAGTTCAGTTATTAAAGAGAATCTGGATTTAATTTATTTAAAACTTAAACCTGATGGTAAACTGTTTTTGTCAGGTGTTCTGAGAGAAGAAGAAAAGACCTTGAAATATCATTTAAAGAAAAAAGGATTTAATGTAATGGAAGTTCTACGAAAATCTGAATGGATAGGAATCTATGCCCGTAAAGATTAAATCAGTTAACCTTTTTAATTCTATCTCGATAAAAAGTAGTAAAGAACAATTCACTGATTTACTTAAAGGAAGCAGATTTAAAATAACAAAAATCGTATCCAATGGTTTTAAGTCTCCTGAAAATAATTGGATGTCAGAACCAAGTGATGAATGGGTTATACTGCTGAAAGGAAGAGCCAAACTTGAAATTGAAGGAGGAAATATAATCAGCTTAATAGCAGGCGATTATATTTTAATTCCTGCTAACACAAAACACAAATTATTATATACGTCTAAGAAACCATTTTGCTACTGGCTGGCAATTCATTTTAAATAATATAATTTATTATGGAAAATATAATACCTTCTGAATTCAGAGAAAAAGAATTTAGAACCCGAAGATTTCAAAACTGGATAACTATTGGGTTTCTGTACTCATTGTTTTATATGACCAGATATAATTTTGCTGCTAATGCAGCTACTTTACAGTCTGTTTTTGGATGGACAAAAAGTGATTTAGGGATTTTTGAGACAATGTTACCACTTGTATATGGTCTGGCTGTAGTCATAAATGGACCGATTGCCGATAAAATTGGAGGAAAAAAATCTTTTCTTATAGGTTCTGTGGGTGTAATATTAATGAATTTGTTATTTGGTGCTGCAGGTTTTTTAATTTTAGAGCAATCAGTTTGGAATAATAAAGAACTTTTAAAAGAAACAGTCCTTTTATCAGGATTTACTAAACAAACTGTACTTTGGGGGCTTGCAATTATATGGGCAGTAAATGGATATTTTCAGGCATTCGGTGCATTGTCAATCGTCAAAATTAATGCTCAGTGGTTTCATATTCGTGAAAGAGGGACTTTTGCTGCTATATTTGGTGTATTAATCAGATTTGGTTTAATTTTATCTTTTTCAGGTACACCTTTGCTGGCTCAATGGTTAGGTTGGAAATGGGCTTTCTGGGGACCTGCTGTATTAACAACAATCGTATTTATTTGTACAATCTTATTTGTTAAAGATACACCAAAAGAAGCGGGTTACACTGATTTAGATACTGGTGATGGTGATGTAATGACAAATGAAAAAGTTAAAATGAGTGAAGTTTTGTCCAAAGTTTTTGCAAGTCCGGTAATGTGGATGATTGGTTTTGGGTCAATGATGATAGGATTTGTAAGAAGAAGTATAGTTGATGCTTGGTATCCCTTATATTTCAAGGAAGTGTTCAATGTTTCCAATATTGATTTACCTTATCAGCTTACTGCTTGGGGAATAGCTATTCTTGGAATTACTGGTGGTTTTGTTTTTGGAATTATGTCTGATAGGATTTATCAGGGAAGAAGGGCGCCTGTTATTGTCTATGGTTTTCTGGGTATGGCAGTTGTATTGGTTTTATTCTATTTCTCAGATTCATTGTCTTTAGGACCTTATATGGCAGCTATTATGATAATGTTGTTGTCCTTTTTTGTAAACGGTGCACATGGAATGGTCGGTGGTGCTGCTTCAATGGATTTTGGAGGGAGAAAAGCTGCAGCGACTGCAACCGGATTGATAGATGGTTTTCAGTATTTGACGAGTGCTTTAAACCCATTTTTCCTAAGTGCTTTTATTTTCCCTATGGGATGGCAGGCCTGGAAACTTTGGCCGATACCTTTTGCGCTTCTAGGAGCACTTATTATGTCTCGTCTTTGGAATGCTACTCCTAACAAAAAAGGCGGACATTAATACTAAATTAATGTCTTTAGTTTAGGAGTAAAAAATAATATATTATTTAATATTATGTTATGTGAAATTTGTGTTTTTTCACGTAGTTTTTAAATATTGGAGAGTTTTAGGGGCTGTTAGTACATTATCTTATTTAGATGTACGAAGGGTAGATTGAAACAAAAATGATCGATGAAGTATGGCAAATTTAATATTATTTCAATTTGCCGTAACTTGATTTAATAACGAAAAAGGCATAAGATTAAAAATGACGAATAACGAACATCAGGCAGTAAAAAAAACAGGAAATCAACTGCCCACAAATAACCTAAAAGAATATATTGGGATAATCCGCAATAATATTCTCCCTATAGTTCTGATTTTTATTGCTAGTATAATGGTTACACTTGTTTATGTTACAAATGCAATCGATATTTATAAAACAGTTACCACTCTCAAAATTACTAAACCTCAGGGTAGTATCCTGACGACCTCTTTAATACCGGAAGCCGAAAGTTTCTCAAGTGACAGATTTATCTCAAACGAAATTGAAATCCTTAAAAGTAATTCAATAAGGGAAAGAGTAGCCGCATCTTTATTAGATTCATTTAAAGTTATTAATGACAGAAGCAAATTCTATTATATTGTCAACAGACAACCCGAGATAAAAGATAATGTCGTTAGTTTAAAAGGATTAACAGGTTTATTAGCTGGTATAGTATCTATTAATCAAAAAAGAGGACTTGATATAGTTGAAATAGAAGTTCAAAGTCCTTCTAACCACGAGGCTACTTTAATAGCTAACGT